>DATBNA010000417.1:0-11834 GCA_036554545.1 Hyphomonadaceae bacterium | reverse complement strand
GGCCATTCCCGCGCCGCCGAAGCCGGGCACGCGCGAAAGCCTGCTGCTGAACATCGGCTTCTTCGCCATGGTCATCGGCATGTTCATGGCGATCCTGGACATCCAGATCGTCGCCGCGTCCATCGCGCAGATCCAGGCCGGCGTCTCCGCCAGCGCCGAAGAGATCGCCTGGATCCAGACCAGCTATCTGATCGCCGAGGTGATCGGAATTCCGCTGTCGGGCCTGCTGAACCGCGCGCTGTCGATGCGGCGGCTGTTCGTCTATTCCTGCGTCGGCTTCACCGCCTCGAGCGTGCTCTGCGCGCTGGCATGGGATCTCAACAGCCTCATCGTCTTCCGCTGCATCCAGGGCTTCCTCGGCGCTGCGATGATCCCGACGACGATGGCTGCCGCCTTCTCGCTCTTCGGCCCCAACCGCTCCATGCTGCAGCAGGTGGCGATCGGCATGGTGGCGACCCTCGCCCCCTCCATCGGTCCGACGCTCGGCGGCTGGATCACCGAGCACCTCTCGTGGCACTGGCTGTTCCTCGTCAACGTCATCCCGGGCATCGTCGCCTCGACGCTGGTCTGGAACCTCATCCCGAAAACAGGCTCCAATCTAAGCCTCATCCGCAACATCGACATCATCGGCCTTGCCGCGATGGCGCTGTTCCTCGGCTCTTTCGAATACCTCTTCGAGGAAGGTCCGGCGAACGGCTGGTTCGAGGAGAGCGAACTGATGTGGTGGGCGGTGATCTGCTCCGTTGCCGGTGTGATCTTCTTCTGGCGTGCGCTTACGCGAAGTAATCCAGTCGTTGATCTCACCGTCTTCAAGGACACCAACTTCGCCTTGGCGGCGGCGGTCGCGACGGTTGTAGGCTTCGGCCTTTTCGGAGCGGTCTATCTCACCCCGCTGTTTCTTGGGCAGGTGCGGGGTTTCAATGCACTGCAGATTGGCCAGATCATGAGCGTCGGCGGCATGGCCATGTTCATCGGCGGCCCGGTCGCAGGCGCACTGATCCGCAAGTTTGACCCCCGCTATGTACTGGCGCTGGGCCTCACGCTTTCCGCAATCGGCCTCTACTGGAACCAGTTCCTGACGGCCGACTCCTCGTTTTCGGAACTTTTCTGGCCGCAGGTCTTCCGCGGCGCCGGCCTCATCATGTCGATGGTGCCCTCCAACTTCGTGGCGCTGGGCACGATACCCCCAATGAAGCTGCCCAACGCCACCGGCCTCGTCACCGTCTGCCGGAACCTCGGCGGAGCGGTCGGGCTCGCCGGCCTCAACACCATGCGCCTCAACTACAACAACATGCACACGCAGGAACTCGGCGCCGCAATGGACCCATCAAGACCCGAGGTTCAGTCCTGGCTCGAAGCCGCCGAAGCCAGCCTCCGCGCGGCGGGCGAAGGCGACCCGCACGGCATGGCGATCATCCAGCTCACGCACCGCCTGCAGGTCGAAGCTGCGGTCATGACCTTCAACAACCTCTTCCTGGTGATGGCGGTCTGCTTCACCCTGATGCTGTTCCTGGTGCCGTTCCTGAAGAAGCCGGTGCTGGCCGCCGCGCCGCAGGGCGCGCACTAGGCTCAGATCCCCGCTCAGACGGTAATCGGCCGCTCTGGCAGTTTCAGCGTCACGACCAGCCCCGTCTCGCGATAGTCACGCTGGATCGATCCACCGATATTGCGTTCGATCATCATGTCGATCAGCGACGAACCGAAGCCGCTCCGGCTGGGCTGCACCACCGCCGGACCGTCGCACTCCCGCCAGGTGAGCGTGAGACCCTCGCCCGTCTCCTTCCAGTCGAACTCGACCCTGCCCTCAGTCTTCGACCAGGCGCCGTACTTGGCGGCATTGGTCCCCAGCTCGTGAAACACGAGACCGAGTGCCTGCGCTGTCGCCGGCGAGACCCGGATGTCCGGGGAACCATCGAGCACAAGCCGGCCGGGATGAGCCGACGCAAACGGCTCGAGCTGGGCCTCCGCCAGCTCCTTCAGCAGCACCGCCCCCGATGGCGTCCTCGACATGGTGTCGATCGACCGGCCAAGCGCCGAAAGCCTGGCCACGATGTCGTCCCGCAGCTCTTCCTTGCTCTGGGCCGACTTCGCCGACAGCCGCGCCAGCGCGGTGGCAATGGCGATCTGGTTCTTCGCCCGATGACCTGTCTCGCGCAGCAGCACCTTCAGATCCTCTTCCTGCTGCAGCCGCCGCCGCGCCGCGCGCGTCAGCGTCCCCAGCAGTTCATCGACTTCCCGAACGCGCGACCGCATCTGCGGAACCTCGCCGCCCATATCCAGCGCCCGCCCCACGGCGGCCGCTCGCCGGATCGCGCTCGACAGCGTTTGCCCCAGCAGCGCTCCCAGCAGCAGCGTCACCGACACAACGACCAGCACCACCAGCGTAAAGATCTGCCACCTTTCGGAGATCGAAGCCTCGGTCTGGTCCGAGGACGTCCAGACGCACGCCCGCCATCCCCATGGTTCGAGTCGCTCGGCCGCAGCCGAGAAGCGAACGCCCCCGGACTCTATCTGCCGCAGACCAGAGGTGTCGGATTCGCAGAGCTGTGCCAGGAACTCGGGCGGCCGCTGGTCCGGCGCTGTGCCCGCAGCAATTTTGCCGGCGCCGTCGAGGATGGCGTAGGACCATCCCTGCGGCGGCAGACGTTCGCGAAACACAGACGGCAGCTCGTCGACATCCCGGGTCAGCACCAGCGCCTTCACTCGGAACTCGCCGGAAATGACCGGCATGACGACGTTGAAGACTTCCTTCTGCGCCGTCTGTCCAAAGAACACGTTCGATACCGTCGGACGGCCCGCCGTCAGCGCCTCCTGGATGGAAGCGGGATCCGATGTCCGCCCGAGAGCCGTGCCCCATGGCACGCGGGTGTTGAGAATCTGGTTGTTCTCGCCGTCGACGGCCAGCAGGTATGTGTTGGTTCCGGCCAGCGCGTCCGTCGCGCGGGCATGGAGGCGCTCATAGCGCTCGGCCTCCACCCAGCCGCTCGACGCCAGCAGGGCAAGGTTCGTCGACATGTTGCGCAGCTCGCGCTCCATGGCGTCGGCGATGATGTCCACGCCCTCCGCCGCCCGGCGAACCATCGCCGCCCGGTTCACATTGTCGGACTGCAGCAGGAGAAGGCTGGCAAATACCAGCGAAGGCCCGGCAACGGCGAGAATGAGGAGCAGGATGAGGACCGTGACGGGAATCCTCCGATACCTCTCCTTCACAGTCTTCAGGTTCATCGACGCCGACCTCTGCCAGCTACGATCAAAGCCTGTCCCCGCCTTTGCTGCAAACTGAGTTCGCCCGCGGTCACGCGATTTCCCACCGGGTATGGATGATCGTCCCCACGAAGCACCGGCTCAGCCTGCCGTGGCCTTTCACATAAGTCAGTGCTCGTGGCCGACAATCGAACGGATCAGTCGAGATGCAGGTAGGACGGATCGAAATTCGACAGCTCCGCCAGCCGGTCGCGGTTGAGCAGCTCGATCTGTCCCTTCCGATACTCCGCAGTCTTCTCCTCCGACAGTCGCCTGAAGGTGCGGTTCACATGGATCACGCTGATGCCGAGAATGTCCGCGAAGTCTTCCTGGTTGAGCGGCAGCTCGATCGCCCGTCCCTTCATCATGCCGATCGCCGACAGCCGGGCTTCGAGTTCGCACAGCGCGTGCGCCAGTTTCTCAAGGCTGTCGCGCCGTCCAAGCGACACGACGCGCTCCGCAAGAATTGATTCCTCCTGCCCGGTTGTCCAGGAAATGGCGGCCGAAAGCCCCGGATAGCGGTCGAACATCTCGACGGAAGATGCCGGAGGCTCAATTCGGATCACGCTCACCGGGGTCCGTGCCGTCAGATCAAAGCCGGTCGCCCTGAACAGCATGGAATCGGCGCAGAGTATGTCTCCGGGCAACGCATAGTTCACAATCTGGCGGCGTCCCGAAGCCAGTCCGCGGGAACGGAAAACCCAGCCCGATTCCACCAGGTAAAGTTGCTGGCAGCGTTCATGCTCCTTGACGATTGGACGACCTGGGGAGATTTCCACGCGGTCGCGAGCAAGTGTCCGGATGTCCCGCAACAGCACTTCGGCCAGTGGTCCCAGACTTGTCATTTTGCGGCGCAGCAGCTCAGCCGCCTTCTCAAGGGAAGAGTCCGTACGGTTCATGGCCGACAAGTCCGACACTAAACCGTCCAGCCGCGGCGTGCCGCGGCGGCCTTGTGAGGCTTGTTCTCGATGAGATCTGAACGAGCGGGAAAGGAACACTCAACGCGGGAACTGGAGTGAATACAAATCGCGTGAGCTAGCATGGTTCACCTTGGCTCGAGTCCCCGTCGGGGTAGCTCAGATCAAGGCAACGCGACTTAGCTCAGGTCAGTTCCGTGAAAAAAAGACGAAGGAAAGCAAACTGAGGCTTGTTAGCTGCTTTTTGTCAGTTTCCTCGAACGCTCGTGCTCTAGCTGAACCTGACGCCGTCAGCCTGCAGACCCGATGATACGCGCCCTCGTCTAACGGACGCTGATCGGCCGCGTAGCCAGCACGACCCGGCCGCCCGGAGCTTCGAGCAGGTAGCGGATTTCGTACTCGCCGGCTGCAGCCGGCGCGGTCAGCTCGCTGCTGGAATCGCGATCGGTGTAGAAATAGGAGAGCTCGCCCGATGTCTCCTTGGATCCCCGCTTTACCAGGTCCACATAGTCGCCGCGGCGCTTGGGACCGGTCCACTCGACCTTGAACTTTGCTCCCTTGGAAACACTGTCGGGCGCTTTCAGAGTAGCCGCCGGCTGCGTCACCTCCAGCGGCGCTGTCGCCAGCACTTTCCGCCCGCCGGGACCTTCGAGGAGATAGCGGATCTGATAGGCGCCGGCCTTGCCAGGCGCGGTGATCGTCGCAGGGTTGCCATCACGGGTATACGCATAGGTAACCTCGCCAGAGGTTTCAGAGTGGCCTGCGCGGACGATGTCGACATAATCGCCTGTTCCCGCCGGACCGGTCCAGGCGATGGTCATCGGCTCGCCGGCCTCAGCCCTCGGCGGCCCGGTCAGGCTCGCCTCAGCCGCTGAAACTGTTACAGGCGCAGTCGCCTTCACCTTCCGCTCGCTTCCAAGATCGAGGATGTAGCGGACGTCGTATTCCCCGGCATTGGTCGGCAGGCGCAGCTTGGCGACCGGAATGGCGTCGCGCGTGTAGGCGTAGGTGATCTCGCCGGAGGTCTGGGTGTTCCCGCGCGGGACCAGGTCGATGTAGTCGCTGGTATTCCCCGGCCCCGTCCAGCCAACCTCGATCATCGAGCCGACGACTCCCGTCGCCGGCGCGGTCACTGTGGCTTCTCCGTCGATAGGCGTTCCGGCGTTCTGGCCCTGCCCTGCGGCGGCTGTCGCCGGACCTGCAGCGCCACTGCTCGCCGGAGCAGGTGAGGACGCGGTGTCGGGCGTGGCCGCCGCGTTGGGCGTCTCATCCTTCTTCGGCGTGCATCCAAGCGTCAGCGCAAGAGCTGCGCAGCCGGCAAGAAGAAGTGCGGTCCTGATCATGATGTCCTCCCACAGACAGGGTGCATCCAATCACACTCCGCCATTCGGCGACAGGCAGATGCAGCAGAGCACTAAACTGCGGTCTTGCGCCTGCCTACATCGAAGACAGCGGATGTTTCCGCGGGAGGATGATTGATGCCTCTTCTCCTGAGCTGGGTAGCGACTGCCGCCGCCCTGCTGATCGGCGACCGGCTCATGTCCGGGGTCTTTGTCGGAGGCGTCATCCCCGCGCTGATCGCCGCCGCCGTCCTCGGCCTCGTCAATGTGACCATCAAGCCGATTCTCTTCATTCTCACCCTTCCGATCACCTTCCTGACGCTTGGGCTTTTTACCTTCGTCATCAACGCCCTCATGCTCGGCCTCGTCGGCTGGGTGGTCGACGGCTTCGAGGTGCGCAGCCTGATGTCCGGCATCGGCCTTGCCGTGATCATCGCCATCGTCCATGCCCTGGCGCACAGCCTGTTCGGCCGCAAGGAAAGGCGGGCCGATTAGGGCTCCCCGCCCCTTGCGCGGCCCGGCGGCGACCCTAACTTTTGCCGTGGATCAATCGTCGCCATTCTGGGGCGATTATTCGTTTGGGATGCCGATTTAGGGTCCCAGCCGGACTTCTGACTGCTTCGACAAGGGTCAATCCATGGATTTCGAACGCTATACTGAGCGCGCCCGCGCCGCTGTCCAGAGCGCACAGACGGCCGCCCTCGCAAGCGGGCACCCGCAGATACTTCCCGAGCACCTGCTCAAGGCGCTGTTCGACGACCGTGACCGGCTGGCCTCCAACCTCATCCGCGCCTCCGGAGGCGATGCCGAAGCCGCCCAGCGCAATATCGAGAAGCTGATTTCAGGGCAGCCGCGCACGACGGGCGGCTCGCAGCCGGGACTCAGCCAGGAACTCGCACAGCTCTTCCAGCAGGCCGAGAAAGACGCGACCGACGCGGGCGACGACTATGTCACCGTCGAGCGCCTCCTTCTCTCCGCCACCAAGGGCAAGGGGAAGGCGACAGAGGCGCTGAAGACCGCCGGCGTCACCACTAACGCGCTGGTCAAGGCGATCGCTGAACTACGCAAGGGCCGCACGGCCGACACTGCGACCTCGGAAGAAAAATACGAGGCCCTCAAGAAATATTCGCGCGACCTCACCGAACAGGCGCGCGAAGGCAAGCTCGACCCGGTGATAGGCCGCGACGAAGAGATCCGCCGCTGTATCCAGGTCCTGAGCCGCCGCACCAAGAACAACCCCGTGCTCATCGGCGAACCCGGCGTCGGCAAGACCGCCATCGCCGAAGGCCTGGCCCTTCGCATCGTCAATGGCGACGTTCCGGAATCGCTCAAGGAAAAGAAGCTGCTCGCGCTCGACATGGGTGCGCTGATTGCAGGCGCAAAGTTCCGCGGCGAGTTCGAGGAGCGCCTGAAGGCCGTCCTGCAGGAAGTCACGCAGGCGCAGGGCGAGATCATCCTCTTCATCGACGAGATGCACACGCTGGTCGGCGCCGGGAAGGCCGAAGGCGCGATGGACGCTTCCAACATGCTGAAGCCAGCGCTGGCGCGCGGAGAGCTGCACTGCGTTGGCGCCACCACGCTCGATGAATACCGCAAGAATATCGAAAAGGACGCCGCCCTCGCCCGCCGCTTCCAGCCCGTGTTCGTGGAGGAGCCCTCGGTCGAGGACACGATCTCGATTCTCCGTGGCCTCAAGGAGAAGTACGAGGTTCACCACGGCATCCGCATCTCCGACGCCGCCATCGTCGCGGCCGCGACGCTGTCCAACCGCTACATCACCGACCGCTTCCTGCCGGACAAGGCCATCGACCTGATGGACGAAGCCGCCTCGCGCCTGCGCATGGCCGTCGAATCGAAACCTGAGGAACTGGACGAGATCGACCGGCGCCTCATGCAGATACGTATAGAGGCCGAAGCGCTCAAGAAGGAGAAGGACGACGCCTCGAAGGAGCGGCTGAAGCGCCGCGAGGCCGAGATCAAGGAACTGCAGGCGAAGTCGGACGAAATCTCGGCCGCCTGGAAAGCGGAGAAGACGCGTCTCGCCGGCGCCACCTCGGCGAAGGAGCAGCTTGACCGCGCCCGCGCCGAGCTTGCCGACGCCGAGCGCCGCGGCGACTTCTCGCGCGCCGGCGAACTCAAGTACGGCCGGATACCGGCGCTCGAAAAGCAGATCGCCGATGCGGAAGGCAAGACAGCCGCCGGCGACAAGGGCGGCAAGGCGCCGCTGGTGAAGGAAGAGGTCGACGCCGACGCCATCGCCGCCGTCGTCTCGCGCTGGACCGGCATTCCCGTCGACAAGATGATGGAAGGCGAGCGTGAGAAGCTGCTCCACATGGAGGACTCGCTACGCAACCGCGTAATCGGCCAGGACGAAGCGCTTGAAATCGTCTCCAACGCCGTGCGCCGCGCCCGCGCCGGCTTGCAGGATCCCAACCGTCCCATCGGCAGCTTCATGTTCGTGGGCCCGACAGGCGTCGGCAAGACCGAGCTCACCAAGGCTCTCGCCGAATTCCTGTTCGACGACGAGCACGCCGTCCTGCGCATCGACATGTCCGAATACATGGAAAAGCACGCGGTCAGCCGCCTGATCGGTGCGCCTCCCGGCTATGTCGGCTATGAAGAAGGCGGCGCGCTTACCGAAGCCGTGCGGCGCAGGCCCTACCAGGTCATCCTGTTCGACGAGATCGAGAAGGCGCACCCGGACGTCTTCAACACCCTGCTGCAGGTGCTCGACGACGGCCGCCTCACAGATGGCCAGGGCCGCACCGTCAATTTCAACAACACGCTCATCGTGATGACGTCCAACCTGGGCGCCCACGCGCTGGCGGAGGACAAGTCCGAAGGCGAGATCTCCGGCAATGCCCGCGACGCCGTGATGGAGGCGATCCGCGGCCACTTCCGCCCGGAATTCCTCAACCGCGTCGACGAGATCGTCTTTTTCAAACGCCTGGGCCGTGCAGAGATCGACCGCATCGTCGGCGTCCAACTCAAGCGTCTCGAGAAAATCCTCGCCGACCGCCGCATCACCATCTCGCTCGACGACAAGGCGAAGCACTGGCTGGCCGAGCGCGGCTACGACCCTGTCTACGGCGCCCGTCCGCTGAAGCGCGCCATCCAGAAGGAACTACAGGACCCGCTCGCCCGCATGATCCTCGAAGGCCGCATCAGGGACGGCGACGACGTGAAGGTCACCGTCGAGGGCGCAACGCTTGCGCTGAACGGCGTCCCCACCACGTTGATCGGCAAGGCGAACGGGATGAACTGACATCTTCCGCAGCGGAACTTGATCGCCGGGCGGGCGAAACCGCCCGGCGTGTTGCGGCGCATCCGCCACACTGCATCAAAACTTGACCGCTAAAGCCTGAGCTTAGCCGCGCATCGTTGTTGAAACGCGCCGATTGAACCAGCTTCTTCTCTCGAACGACAGAACGAAAACGAGGGAGGATGTGGATGGGACGCGGCTTCAAGGCGGCGATTCTGGCTGGCGTAGCTTTGACGCCGTTCATGCTTGGCGCAGCAATGGCGCAGGCGGCGCCTCAGGACGATCGCGAAGTGGTGGTTGTCACCGGCACACGCGTCGAGAACCGTTCCGCGCTCGACACAGCGGTGGCCGTGGACGTTCTCCCGGTCGAGGACCTGCAGAAGGGCGGCGTCGGCGAGGTGAACCAGGCGCTGTCGGTGAACCTGCCTTCATTCAACTTCCCGCGCCCTGCGCTCAATGACGGCACCGACACGATCCGTCCGGCGACGCTGCGCGGCCTTGCCCCCGACCAGACGCTGGTGCTGGTCAACTCCAAACGGCGGCATGCGTCCTCGCTTGTAAACGTCAACGGCTCGATCGGCCGCGGCTCATCCGCCGTCGACATGAACACCATTCCCAACGGCGCCATCAGCGCGATCGAAGTCCTGCGTGACGGCGTATCGGCGCAGTACGGCTCGGACGCCATCGCGGGGGTCATCAACGTGCGCCTGCGCGAGGCGAGCAGCGGCGGTTCCGTCTCTGCCTCCTACGGCTATCGCGACACCAGCTACACGGTGCCAACCAACGCTCCGCCTGCCGGTCTGCCGATCACCGTCCCTGCCGAGATCACGCGCGACCGCGAGGATGGCGAGACGGCGGTCATCTCTGGCTGGGCCGGCCTGCCCCTGTTCGATGAGAACGGCTTCCTCACGCTGACGGCCGAATTCAAGCAGCAGAGCCACACCGAACGCTCCGGCCTCGACACGCGCCAGCAGTATCCACTGGTCGGCACAGCCTTCGATCCGCGCGAGGCGACTTTCGAACGCTTCAACGCATGGACCGGCGAGCCGCAGATCGAACAGCTCACGCTCTTCGCCAACGCTGGCTACGACGTCGGCGAAGACGCCGAACTCTATGGCTGGGCCAGCTATCAGGATCGCGAGGCGATCTCCGCCGGCTTCTATCGCCGCGCGCTTGATGACCGGAACATCATCTCGATCTATCCCGACGGATTCCTGCCCAAGATCAACCCGGACGTGACTGACGCCGCCTGGGCCGGCGGCGCCCGCTTCCAGCTCGGCGCATGGGACATGGATACCTCGCTTGTCTACGGCTCGAACCGGATGGAGTTCACCATCCGCGACACGCTCAACCGCTCGATCGGCCCGACATCGAAAACCGTGTTCGACGCCGGCGGGTTCGAATACTCGCAAGTGGTGTTCAACATCTCCGGCGTGCGGCAGTACGACATCGGCCTCGCCTCGCCGCTCAACGTCGCGACCGGCGTCGAATGGCGCAAGGAGCGCTATGAGATCTTCGCCGGCGAACCGGACAGCCATCGCAATGGCGGGGCGCTGCTCTCTCTCAACACCGGCGGCTGCACGCTGGCGGCCGTTGGCGCGACAGCCTGGGCGGCGGCCCTGCTTGCCGGCGGCTGCCCGACGCCTTCGGGCGCGCAGGTCTTCCCCGGCTTCCGTCCCTCCAACGAAGTCAACGAACACCGCACGGCTGTGGGCGTCTATCTCGATCTCGAGACCAACCTCACCGACGCCTTCCTCGTCTCCGCCGCCGTCCGCGCCGAGGACTATTCGGACTTCGGCGAGACCGCGACCGGCAAACTCTCCGCGCGCTACGACTTTGCCGACTGGTTCGCCCTCCGCGGTTCAGTGCAGAACGGCTTCCGCGCGCCGTCCCTGCAGCAGCAGTACTTCGCGACGACGTCCACCAACTTCATCAACGGCGTGCCGTTCGAGATCACGACCTTCCCTGTCAGCGATCCGGTCGCCATCGCCCTCGGCGCCGAGCCGCTTGAAGCGGAAGAATCGCTCAACTACTCGCTCGGCGCGGTGTTCCGCCTCGGCGATCTCGATCTGACGGTCGACGCCTACCGCATCGACATCAACGACCGCATCGTGCTGTCGGAGAACCTCACCCAGGCCAACGTCCGCGCCTTCCTCCAGCAGCAGGGCTTCATCGGCGCCGGCGGCGGACGCTTCTTCATCAACGGCGTCGACACCGAAACCGAAGGCGTCGATATTGTCGCCAACTACGCCCTCTCGACCGACGCGATCGGCGACTTCGGCTTCACGCTCGGCGCAAACTTCACCTCGACCGACGTCACCGCCGTTCCGGCGATCCCCGTCCTGTCGACGCTCAACCCGCCGCCGGAGCTGTTCAGCCGCATCAACATCCTGACGTTCGAGGAAGGCAACCCGAAGGACAAGTTCACCTTCGCCGTCGACTGGGAGCTGGGCCCGTTCTCCGCCATCGTCCGCGCCATCCGCTATGGCGAGGTGCTGGTGCCGGGCACCACGCCGGCCAACGACCAGACGCTCTCGGCCGAAACCGTGGTCGACGTCGAAGGCACCTGGTCGCTGACCGACAATCTCCGCCTCTCTATCGGCGCCGACAACGTGCTCGACGAATATCCGGATGCGCTGCGGCCAGCGCTCAACTCGACGAACAACACGCCGTTCACGTCGACCTCGCCCTTCGGCTATTCCGGCCGCTTCGTCTACGCCCGCGCGGCGCTCGACTTCTAGCGCATCGCACAAACAAGAAGCCCATCCCGGTCATCCGGGATGGGCTTCTGCTGTCACGTCCAGCCGGATCAGCGGTCCGGTCTGGTGAGGTTCATTGGCATCGACATGCCAGGCCATTCGGTCGGCTGCCCGCCCTTCTGGCCGGGTTCGAACCTCATCCGCCCAACCGCCTCCGCAATATGCGGGTTGAGCGCCGCCTCGGTGCAGTTCGGCGCGATGTCCTTTGGCACGCCGTTGGCGTCGACGGTGTATTTCACATCGCACGTGCCAGCCTTGCCGGCGCGACTGATGGCGCGCTCGACATCCTTCGGCTCGATGCCCTTGATCGGAA
>DATBNA010000399.1:0-5869 GCA_036554545.1 Hyphomonadaceae bacterium | reverse complement strand
GACATCGATGAATTCAGGTGGATGCGTACTGATGGAATTTCAGCCGCCAGAAATGGTGGATCCCGGCTCTCGGTCGCTTTCGCGCCGGGGGCCGGGACGACACCATGGTTGTCCGCCCGATCTCTGGTCCGCCAGCGCCTGATCAGGGCGCTAACAAACGCATCAGGCGAAGCTGAGCCCGTGAGCGTCTTGGGATGCCCGACCGTGAACTCCGGGACTCTCGCCCCGCTTTTCTACGACCGCGCAGCTGAAGCCACGCTCCACCCTGACATTCCCTCTCGGGACCTCGCTCTGGGTTTGGACCCTGCGAGGGTGGTGTCCAGCCGGTGCGCGGCCTGACGACCCCTTATCAGTGCTCTTTGCTCTCTGTTTCTCCAGCGCCGCTCCAAAACGGCTTTCCAGCAGAGACATCCGATTGCTCGACCCGCAACGATCTCCTTTTCGGACCCCCACACCTTGGCAGAAAACGTTTCGCGGCTGAATAGGCTGAGCCTGTGGAAACTGTTGACGGCCCTGTTGATAAGCAGTGACGCGTGGGGCAACGAAACGGTCGCTTAACGGAGTGGGAAATGGCGCTCGATCCTGAAACGCGGCAGCAGCTCATCGAGACGGTGCGCCGCTTCGTCAACGAAGTCTGCCGTCCGAACGAGCAGCTCGTTTCCGAGACCAATGCGATCCCGGAGAAGATCGTGCAGGAGATGCGCGACCTCGGCCTCTTCGGGATTTCGATCTCGGAAGAATATGGCGGCCTCGGCCTCACCATGGAGGAAGAGGCGCTGGTGATCCTCGAGATGGGACACACATCGCCGGCCTTCCGCTCGACCTTCGGCACCAATGTCGGCATCGGCAGCCAGGGCATCGTGATGTTCGGCAATTCCGACCAGAAGAAGGAATGGCTGCCAAAGCTGGCGAGCGGCGAGGTTATCGCCTCGTTCGCACTGACCGAGCCTGAATCGGGATCGGATGCGGGATCGGCGAAGACGAAGGCGGTGAAGGACGGCAACCACTATGTGCTGAACGGCGCCAAGCGCTTTATCACCAATGCCGACAAGGCCGACATCTTCACCGTGATGGCGCGCACCGATCCAAACACGCCAGGGGCGAAGGGCCTTTCGGCCTTCATCGTCGAGCGCTCGACGGCCGGCGTCACCATCGGCAAGCCCGAGAAGAAGATGGGCCAGCAGGGCGCCAATGTCTGCGACGTGATCTTCGACAATGCGCGCGTGCCGATCACCAACCGTCTCGGAGAAGAAGGCGAAGGCATGAAGGTGGCGATGTCCGTGCTCGATCGCGGGCGACTGCACATCTCATCGCTGTCGGTGGGCATCGCCGAGCGGCTGGTCGAGGAGATGGTGCGCTACGCCTCGGAGCGGAAACAGTTCGGCAAGCCGATCATCGAGCACCAGCTTGTCATGGGAATGATTGCGGACTCGTACGCCGAAGCCGCCGCCGGCCGCGCCATGGTGCTGGATGCGGTGAAAAAGTACGACGCGAAGGAAAAAGTCACGCTGCTCGCCGCCGCGACCAAGATGTGGTGCACCGAGATGGTTGGCCGCGTCGCCGACCGCGCCGTACAGGTTTATGGCGGCGCGGGCTATATCGCGGACTACGCCGTCGAGCGCTTCTACCGCGACGTCCGCATCCTGCGCCTCTATGAGGGCACCACCCAGATCCAGCAGATGGTGATCGGCCGCGAACTGCAGCGCATGGCGAAGGCGGGCGAGATCTAGGCTGGATCAGGCTTCCTTGGTCTTCCGCTTCGCGCTGATCGACACGGTGGTCGAGAACGCAAAGGCGATGATGAACGGCACCCAGATCGGCAGCGTGCCGAGGCCGGGCGTCTGCAGCGCCTCGGCCAGATGATCATCGACGCACCACCACAGCAGAAACATCCACATGCGACGACCTCCCCATAAGCTGCAGGAAGACGTAGCTTGCCCCAAGGGCGCCGACTTGCGCAATCGATCGAGCTGGGGCGCAGTGTCGACTATTCAAGGGAGAATCGGGAATGCGTCTGACACGTCGGGGACTACTCGCAACAATCAGCGCATCGAGCCTTGCCGCGTGCTCGCCCAAGCCGGCGGAGACAGCTGCAACGCCCGCAGCAACCGGCGGTGAACTTCCAGACGCAACGCAGATCGCCTCCATGATCCGCGCCGGCGACATCACCGCCGCTGAGGCCGTCGAGGAAGCCATCAAGCGCGCCGACAAGGTCCAGCCGCAGCTCAACTTCATGGTGTCGGACACCTACGCCCTCGCCCGCGAGCGGGCGAAGACGGCGCTGACCGGCCCGTTCGCCGGCGTGCCTTACTTCATCAAGGACCTCGATGACGTCGCCGGCGTGGTGACGCGCTATGGGTCGCGTTCGACGGCAGGCGCAAAGCCTGCAACGGAGAACGATCCCTATGTTGCGGCCGCATTCGCGACAGGGATCGTCTGCATCGGCAAGTCGGCGACGCCCGAGAACGGCTATCTGCCGACGACGGAGCCGCTGGCCTTCGAGCCGACGCGCAATCCCTGGGACACGGAACGCTCGACAGGCGGATCCTCGGGCGGGTCTGCGGCTGCTGTCGCTTCAGGCGTGGTGCCGATGGCGCATGCCAATGACGGCGGTGGGTCGATCCGCATCCCGGCGACAAATTGCGGTCTGGTGGGCCTGAAGCCATCGCGCGGACGGTTGATCGACGACGAAGTGAGTCCTGGCCCGCTGGCGATCGCCGTGCAGGGCTGCGTGTCCCGGACTGTGCGCGACACGGCCGGCTTCTTCGCGGCGACGGAGCAGACGGCGCAAGGTTCGCCCTTCCCGCCTGTGGGCATGGTGACCGCCCCAGGCCAGAAGCGGCTCAAGTGCGGCGTGCTGACCAAAGGCTTCACGGGATCGGATGCGGATGCCGAGGTCGCCGAAGTGGTGCATGCGGCGGCCAGGCTGGTGGAAGGCCTCAAGCATACGGTCGAAGAGACGGCCTGGCCGACGGCTCAGACCTTCTCAGACGATTTCCTGGCGTTCTGGTCGCTCGGCGCCGCGGCGGATGTCGCCGCGGTTGCAGAGATGGCTGGCAAGCCGGCTGACGAGACCTTGGTCGAGCCCTTCACGCTTACGATGGCGGGTAATGCGGCCAAGCTGAAACCAGAGGAAATCGAGGGCGTGCAGAGGCGCCTGCTCGAGGCGTCCGGCGCCTACGATACGTGGATCGGCGGGTTCGACGTGGTGCTGTCGCCCGTGCTCGGGTCTGCGGCCGTGCCGCTGGGCTTCGTGCGCGGCGATGTTCCGTTCGACACGCTTCGCGAGCGACTGCTCAAATATGTCGGCTACACGCTGATCCATAACGTAGCAGGCGCCCCTGCCATCAGCCTGCCGCTTGGCTGGACCAGCGCGGGGCTTCCTGTTGGCGTGCAACTGATGGCGGCCAGAGGCCAGGAACGCGTGCTGCTCGAAATCGCTTACGAACTGGAGGCGGCCCAGCCGTGGATCGGCCGGCGACCGCCTGTCTGGGCGGGCTGAACCGCGTTTCTTTCCGGCGCCGCGATCCTGCGCTAGACTTTCCGCCGCGCGGCGGAGGGGACCATGGCTGACAGCACGCCCGAGCAACGCGTAAAGGTGTTCATCTCCTATTCGCGGAGCGACAAGGCGTTCGCGGCCGACCTCGTGCTCGGTCTCGCGGCCTGTGGCTTCGCGCCTTACATCGACCGCGAGAACATCGCCGCCGGCGAGGACTGGGAGAAACGGCTGAGCGGCCTCATCGCCGAGGCTGACACCATCGTCTATGTCATCTCGCCCGACAGCATCTCTTCGCAGCATTGCACATGGGAGCTGGGCGAAAGCCTGCGCCTCGCCAAGCGCGTCCTGCCTGTCGTGTGGCAGCCGGTGGACGAGAAGGCGACGCCGGCAGAGCTGAAACGGCTCAACTATGTCTTCTTCTCGGGCGAGGGCCGCACCTTCGCGTCCGGTCTTGCCCAGCTCGCCGAGGCGATACGCACCGACATTGGCTGGATCCGCGAGCACACCCGCATCGCGACTCTGGCGCAGCGATGGACGGCGCGTGGCCGGTCCGACGCCATGCTGCTCCGTGGCGATGAGCTTGAGGCGGCTGTCGCCTGGCGCGACGCAAAGCCGATGGGCGCAACAGCCGTTACCGACGAGCAGGCTGACTTCATCAAGGCCAGCACCGACGCAAAGGCCGAAGCCGAACGGCGGGCCACGCGGGCGAAGGCTGGCCTGCTGATGGCCGTCTCCGGTGCGGCGGTGATCTTCGCTGGGCTTGCCGGCCTCGCCGGCTGGCAATGGCAAAGCGCGCTGAAGGCGGAAGGCGAAGCGCGAACGAGCCGCGACGAAGCGGTCGCCGCCAACGCCTCGCTTGAAGACGCAAACCTCCGGCTCAATGCCGATATCGGCCTGAGGACTGCGCCGTCGGACGACGGCTACTTCGTCATCGACAGGGGCTGGTATCCGGTCGCTGCGAACTTTTCGGGCGCGGTTGCGCGTGTCGACCGCTCGGGCGGCGGACGCAAACCGGTAACCGGTTCAGGGTTCGTGATCGATGGCGCGCTGCTGCATCCCAAATTCAATGGCCAGCCGCTGCTGCTCATTCCGGCGGGCAATGAAAACCAGGACGAGATCACCGCGCCGGTTGCCCCGGCGCCAGGCGCGCCGAGCGATACGCTGCCGGCGGACGCGCCGCGCCAGCCGCAATTGTCGCTGGCGGCAGGAGAAGCCAGCGATGCGCCGGTCGCCGTTTCGGTGTCTTTCCCGACGCTGGGTGGAGACGCGATCAGGGGCGCAGAGATCGTCTGGAAGAAGCCCGATTACATGGGCGGGGTCTATCCGTTCGAACTCTGGACGCTTGCCGGCGCCCTGCCCCGTGGCGCGCGCTTGCTGACGCAGGACGATGTCGACTGCCGCGCCTTCGAGACCATGACGGCGCGCCGCACGATCGGAACGTTCGGTATCACGGCCGACGGCGGTCCCGGCCCAAAAGCAGTAACGCTGGGCATAAGCGAGCTTCTCGACGGAACGGACCCCTATGCGATGCGCTACACGCACGCCACGAACGTGGTCTCGTACGGCGCGCCGGTGTTCGACCTTTCAACCGGCGATGTCCTTGCCGTCCACCTGACCTCGGAGCCGGACGCCGCACGGCCGGGACGCCGGCTCGGCGCCGGCATCTCGCTGAGATTGATCCTCGATATGGCGCGCCAGCAGATCAAGGACGCACAGCTTCCTCCCGTCTGCGGAAGCTGACATCACTGTGACCGCCGCCGCCCGCGCGCCCGCATTGACGCTGCGTGCCTCGCATGAATTCATCGAAGGCGAGGAAACGCGAGGCGAATACGCCCACGAAAGGCAGCGGTGACGGACCACAGCCTCTCCAACATCGATCGCGCGCTCTACGGCCTCGGGCAGATGACCGAGGGCATCAAGAACATCGCGCTCGCGGTGTTCATCATGTTTTACTACAACAACCTGCTCGGCCTCGATCCGGTACTGGCGGGTACTGCGATGCTGATCGCGCTGATCGTCGACTCGGTGACCGATCCTCTGGTCGGCGCGCTGTCGGACCGCTGGCGGTCGCGCTGGGGCCGGCGCCATCCATTCATGTACGCCTCGATCCTGCCGCTGGTCGTGCTGTTCTACCTCCTGTTCGCCCCGCCCAGGGGCCTTGGCCAGTGGGAGTTGTTCGCCTGGCTGACGGCGTTCGGGATTCTGGCGCGACTTGCCCTCACCTTCTACGTCGTGCCCCACCTTGCGATGGGCGCCGAGCTGTCGCGCGACTACAAGGCGCGGACCGGTCTCGTCGCATGGCGGCAGGCCGCCAATTCAGCGGGCAGCATGCTGACCTATGCGCTCGCCTTCATGGTGTTCTTCCCCGTC
>DATBNA010000326.1:0-2535 GCA_036554545.1 Hyphomonadaceae bacterium | reverse complement strand
CGGATCAGGTCTTTCCAGTTCTTGTCGTTTACCGAAGCGGCGGGAGTCGCCATCGCTTGTAGCCTCTCGAGTAATTCCGTCAGGTCGGAACGCTAAGCCGGTCTAGACGCGGCGGCGTTTCGGCGGGCGGCAACCATTGTGGGGTACGGATGTCGTGTCGTGGATCGTGGTGACGGTGAAGCCAACAGCCTGCAGGGCGCGCAGCGCCGACTCGCGGCCCGAGCCCGGACCGTGGACGAGCACTTCGAGCGTCTTCATTCCGTGTTCCATCGCCTTGCGGCCAGCGTCTTCGGCGGCGACCTGGGCGGCGTAGGGCGTCGACTTGCGCGAACCCTTGAAGCCCATCGTGCCGGCGGACGACCAGGAGATCGTGTTGCCCTGCGCGTCGGTGATCGTGATGATCGTGTTGTTGAAGGACGCATTCACGTGGGCGACGCCCGACGCAATGTTCTTGCGCTCACGGCGCTTTACGCGGCCAGCATCCTTGCCGGCGGCGGAAGGAGCGGCAGCCGGGGCTGCGGCGGGAGTTGCTTCACGAGCCATTTGTCTGTGTCCCTCGCCTTACATCTTCTTCCCGGCGATGGGCTTGGCGGGGCCCTTGCGCGTACGTGCGTTGGTGTGAGTGCGCTGGCCGCGGACCGGCAGGCCCTTGCGGTGACGCAGGCCGCGATAGCAGCCGAGGTCCATGAGGCGCTTGATGTTCATCGCCACTTCGCGGCGGAGATCGCCCTCGACCACATAGTCGGCGTCGATGGTTTCGCGGATCTTCAGGACTTCGGAGTCCGTCAGCTGGTTCACGCGGCGGGCCGGCTCGATGCCGAGCTTCGTGGTGATCTCCTTGGCCTTCGCCGGGCCGATTCCATGGATGTAGGTCAACGCGACTTCGACGCGCTTTGCGGTCGGAAGGTTGACGCCTGCAATACGGGCCAAGTTGGCTCTCCTGAACGTCTGCCTATCCCCTTGGGAACAGGCCCAAAAACTCTCTCGAAATGCGTGCGCGAGGCGCATGCCTCTCGCGGCGCCATGGCGGCGCGGCGAAGCATGAGCCCGTCGCGGAAGCCGCCACTTATAGGGGGGGATTCTCCCCCGTCAACCGCTGTTTTGCTCCTGTTTTTCACCCTTTCCGGACAGCGATTCCGGCAGGTTTTTCGCGGTTTTCTACTTCGTCTTTCCGCCCTTCCCGGCCCTGTCGAGGATACCGGAAATGGCGCCGGCGACAGCCTCCACTGAGGCCATGCCGTCGATCTCGGTCAGTTTCCCTTCGCCCTGGTATTTGGGCAGGAGGGGAGCGGTCTGGGCGTTATAGGCGGCCAGGCGCTTCTTGAAGGCTTCCGGGTTGTCGTCCGCCCGGCCTTCGGCCTCGAACCGCCTGGTGACCCGGGCCAGCAGAGCGGCCTCGTCCACCTTCAGCCGGATGACGCTGTCGACCTTTTTGCCGCGGCGCGCCAGTGACGCATCCAGGGCCTCGGCCTGGGGAATGGTCCGGGGGAAGCCATCGAAGATGAAGCCGGGGGCCTTCGGGTTCCGGTCGAGCTGTTCCTCGATCAGGGCAATGACGATCTCGTCCGAGACCAGCCCGCCCGAATCCATGATGCCGGCCACCCGCTTGCCGAGTTCGGTCCCGGAGGTGCGGGCGGCGCGCAGCATGTCGCCAGTCGACAGCTGGATGAAGCCGCGTTCGGAAACGAGATTCTTGGCTTGCGTGCCCTTCCCCGCGGCCGGGGGGCCGAACAGGATCAGGTTCACTTCTTCTTACCCCCGAGCCTCGAACGCTTGATCATGCCTTCATACTGGTGGCCGATCAGGTGCGACTGGATCTGCGCGACGGTATCCATGGTCACCGAGACGACGATCAGGATCGAGGTTCCCCCGATATAGATCTGGGTCGACAGCGAGCCGAAGAGCTGCGGGTTACGGAGAATTTCCGGCAGGACGCAGACGAAGGTGATGTAGAGCGAGCCGATGACGGTGAGGCGCGTCAGCACATAGTCGAGGTGCTCGGCCGTCCGCTTGCCTGGGCGATAGCCGGGGATGAAGCCGCCATACTTGCGGAGGTTCTCCGCCGTCTCTTCCGGGTTGAACACGATGGACGTGTAGAAGAAGCAGAAGAAGATGATCAGCACGGCGTAGAGGATGATGAAGCCCGGCTGGCCGTGGCCGAGATAGGCCTGTATGAAGGTTAGCGTTTCGGCCCACCAGCCTTCGGCCTGCGCACCCTGGGCGCTTGAGAAGGCAGCCATCGTGGCCGGCAGCAGCAGGAGCGATGACGCGAAGATCGGCGGAATGACGCCGGCAGCGTTGACTTTCAGCGGCAGGAAGGACGATTCCCCGCCGACCATGCGATTGCCCTGCTGGCGCTTCGGATACTGGATCAGCAGACGGCGCTGCGAGCGCTCCATGAAGACGATGAACACGATCATAGCGACCGAGAGGCCGACGATGGCGAGAAGCGTGATGAGGCTCATCTGGTTTTCGCGCAGCTGGCCGAAGGTGTTGAAGACCCAGCGCGGGAGTTCGGCGACGATGCCGGCGAAG
>DATBNA010000313.1:0-3285 GCA_036554545.1 Hyphomonadaceae bacterium | reverse complement strand
GAGGTCTCACGTGAGCGTCGACAAGAACACGGTTCGCAAGGTGGCGCGGCTCGCCCGCATCGCCGTTCCCGAGGAAAGGCTCGACCCCCTGGCGAAGGAACTGAACGCCATTCTTGCGTGGATCGAGCAGCTCAATGAGGTCGATGTCGACGGCGTCGAGGCGATGACGACGCCGGTGGAAATGACCCTGCCCATGCGTGAGGACGTCATCTCCGACGGAAACATCCGCGACCAGGTGCTGGCGAATGCGCCGAAGGCGGAGGACGGGTTTTTCGTCGTGCCGAAAGTCGTGGAGTAAGCCGTGACGTTGGAAACCACGTCCGTACTCGACGACCCGCGCTGGAAGACGTTCAACGCGCACGGCTTTGCCTGTTCGTGCGGCGAACGGCATGTTGGCCTGTTCCCGATCCACATGCAGCATCCAATCGGCTGGCCGGGTTCCACGAACTACGAGCCGGACGGCGCGCTGCGTCTCGATGGCAATTTCCTGTCAGCGAACTACTGCGTGTGGGAAGGCAAGTACTTCTCGATGCGGATGCGGCTGCCGATCCAGATTCGTGGCGCGCAGCCGGCTGCCTTCATGTACACCGCATGGGCGAGCCTCAACCGTCCCGACTTCGAAGGCTATCTCGACGCCGTACGGAACAAGCGGCTCAGTAACACATCGCGGGCGCAGGCGCGGCTCGTCAACCGGCTCAGCGGATTTCCCGACACCTTCAGGCTGATGGGCACTGCGTTCCAGCAGGATGATGGCGGACTTCCATTGTTGCTGATCCATGGCACGCAGCCGGACAACGATCCGCAGCATCCGCTGATCCAGGAACAGCGACAGGGAATTGGCGTCGACCGGACGTTCGAACTCTTCGCAGCCTATGGGCACGATATGCGCGCCAATCTTTTCTGACTGAATTGAGAGGACCAACCTTACCCAGCTCACCCTCACCGACGCCGTCGACGGCCTCAAGGCGAAGAAATTTTCTTCGCGCGAGATTACGCAGGCCTTCCTGACCGAGATCGACAAGTCGAACCGGCATCTCAACGCCTATGTTGTCGTTACTGATGATCGCGCGCTCAAGATGGCGGACGCGGCGGACAAGAACCTCAAGGCCGGCAGGGGAGGCCGCCTTGAAGGCGCGCCGCTCGGCATCAAGGACCTATTCTGCACGAAAGGCGTGCGGACGACGGCCTGCTCCAACATCCTGGGCGAGTTCACTCCGACCTATGAGAGCACGGTCACGCAGAACCTGTGGGACCAGGGCGCGGTGATGCTCGGCAAGCTCAACATGGACGAGTTCGCCATGGGCTCGTCGAACGAAACTTCGCGCTTCGGCCCACCGTCCTCGCCGTGGCGGCGCAAGGGTTCGAATGCGAGCCTGACCGCTGGTGGTTCGTCCGGCGGCTCGGCAACGGCGGTTTCCGCCGACCTCTGCCTCGCAGCGACAGCGTCCGATACTGGCGGATCGATCCGGCAACCTGCCGCATTTACCGGCACAGTGGGCATCAAGCCAACTTATGGCCGCGCCAGCCGCTACGGCATGGTCGCTTTCGCGTCCTCGCTCGACCAGGCTGGGCCGCTCGCCAAGTCGGTCAAGGATGCGGCGCTGATGCTCGAAATCATGTGCTCGGCGGACAAGAAGGACTCGACCAGTCTTCACTTGCCGATCCCGAACTGGACGGCGTCAGTCGGAAAGCCGATCAAAGGCATGAAGATTGGCGTGCCGAAGGAGTACCGCGTCGACGGCATGCCGGAGGAGATCGAGAAGCTCTGGCAGAAGGGCATCGAATGGGTGAAGGCTGCAGGCGCGACGATTGTCGATGTATCGCTGCCGCATACCAAATACGCTCTGCCGGCCTATTATATCGTTGCCCCGGCGGAGGCTTCCTCCAATCTCGCCCGCTATGACGGCATCCGTTACGGCGCACGCCAGTCGGGCGATGGGTCGCTGACGTCAACCTACGAGACGACACGTGCGAAGGGCTTCGGTGCGGAAGTGCAGCGGCGCCTGATGATCGGCACCTATGTGCTCTCGGCTGGCTATTACGATGCTTACTACCTGCGCGCCCAGAAGGTGCGGACGAAAATCCTGCAAGACTTCGAAAGCGCATTCGAGAAGTGCGACGCGCTGCTGACGCCCGCGACGCCGAGCGCAGCCTTTGCCTACGGCGAAAAAGGTGATGACCCGGTGGCGATGTATCTCAACGACATCTTCACCGTGACGGCGAACCTCGCCGGTCTTCCTGCGATCGCGGTACCCGCCGGTATCGATGCGCAAGGTCTGCCGCTTGGCTTGCCGGTGATCGGCAAGGCGCTCGACGAGGAAGCCTGCTTCAAGGTCGGAGCCGCGATCGAAAGCGCAGCTGCGTTCAAGGCGCGCCCGGAGAAATGGTGGTAGACTGCTGTTGACACAGGCGTGTCAGCATTCGGATGACATGCTGTCGGCAACTCGACAGCAGGGCTCCGCATGATTCCCTTCACCGACACCATCGCGCTGCGCTCCGCAGGAGAGAATCTGTGGGCAGGCGAGGCTGATACTGACTATTCTCACCCTGCAGGCCAGTTCGGCGGATGGACCGCAGCGGCGCTGCTGAAAGCCGCGATGATGGAGCCGGGCGACCGCGGGCTGCCGCTGTCGATGACGGTGCTGTTTCCCGATGCTGTCGGCGCGGGGCCAATTGAGATCCGGACGCGTCCGTTGAGGGCCGGAGCGCGGCTGCAGTTCTGGCGCGCCGAGCTTGCACAACGCGACAAGGTGTGCGCCCACGCTCAGATCACCTTCGGCGCCCGCCGGGAAGGCACGAGTTTCACCGACGCCAAGCCATGGAACATGGCGCCGCCCGACGATCCCCGGATGATCTCATTCTCGCCCCCGACCAAGTTTGGTGAACAGCTCGATGGCCGTTCGCTGCCCTGGCCGCCCGACTACAAGCCAGGTGACGGCCCTGCGATTTCGGTTTTCTGGGCGCGGCACGGCAAGCAGTACGGGATGGATCATGCATTGCTGGCGCTGCTGGCCGATTTTTCGCCACCGCGCCCGATGATCAAGCTGGGCCGATTCATGCTGTCCTCGACGGTGAGCATGAACATCTACTTCCATGCGTCATCGGAAGAGCTGGCGGCCGTAGGCTCGGACCATGTGCTCAGCGAGACGGTGAGCCGTCGCTGCCATGGCGGTTTCTTCGACCACGAACTTAAGCTCTGGAGCCGCTCCGGCGCCTTGCTGGCGACCAGCGAGCAGGTCGCGGCATTTCGCGAATAGCGATCCGGCGCTGGGAAGCTTCAGTTTG
>DATBNA010000625.1:0-2704 GCA_036554545.1 Hyphomonadaceae bacterium | reverse complement strand
GGATAGACGTCGCACGTCTGCCGGGCAGGCGCCCGGCGGTCCCAGATCAGCAGCCGGGCGCCTTGGCTTTCTGCCCCGCGTCCAGCGCTGCATCCACGATGGGCGTCCAGATGGCGTAGCCTTCGGGCGTCATGTGGAGGTTGTCCTCGACGAAGATGTCCTTCGGAGAGCCATCGGGCTTCAGCATCGCGCCGACGATGTCGATGTAGGCGAGGTCGTCGCGCCTGTCGGCGAGGGCTTTCACCTTCGCATTGAGCTCGGCCTGCGCCGGGATCTGCGCGAGGCGGAGCTTCGACGGCTTGGAGGAGATGAACCACACCGGCGTCGAGCCGAGCGAATGGTCCTTGAGCTTCATGAAGAGTTCGAAGTCGGCATAGGCGTCGGCGGGCGACTTGCCGGCATTGATGTCGTTTTCGCCGGCGTAGAAGACGATGGCCTGCGGGTGGTAGGGCTTCACTACCTTGTCGAAGTACCAGTCGACTTCGGCGATGGTGGAGCCGCCGAAGCCGCGGTTGATCACCTGCCGGTCGGGAAAGTCTTCCTTCAGCGAGCGCCAGAAGCGGATCGAGGACGAGCCGACGAAGAGGAAGGCGCATTTGGGCGGCATGGCCGCCTTGTCAGCCTCGGCGAAGGTCGCCATCGCCTCTTCGTAGCGGAGCGCTGCTGGTTGCGGGACGACAGGAGCGGGCTCGGTAGTGGCGCAGGCGGACAGGGCAAGAAGGCCGGCGGCAGCGAGCGGTCTGATCATGGATCTCCCCACGTAGAGCAGGGACGAGGCTTAGCGCGCCCGGCCGGCATCGCCAATGGCTGCCGGATCAGCCCGCCGTGTGGACTTCGGCGTTGATGGCGTTGGTGAGAGCGAAAATGACGCCCTGGACAGTACGCATCCTGGGGTGCGCTTCGCCGTATTGTGCGGAAAGCTCGCGGCGAACCTGAAGGGCGTCGGACAGCTCCTCGCTGAGCGCGCGGATCAGGGCGCGGCGGAACCGGGTGCGGTCTTCGGCGGCGGCAGCTTCACGCAGCGTCGATTCAGCAGCGGCGGCTTCGATCATGGCAGGATGACTATCGCCATAGCGGGCTGAAAGCTCGGCCCGTTCGCGTACGACGCGAGCGAGCTTCGTTTCCGTCGTCATCGTGATTTCAGCGGCTGGCGCTGGGGCAGCCTGCTGCGCAGGCTCAGGCAGCACGGCGCATGCGGCGAGGACAAAGAGTCCAACGCAAAATATCCATCGCGCCGTCAGGGGATTCATCGTAGCCCGCTTCGTCCAACAGCCCCACCGCGACGGGCCCTATCCGAGTTCGAAGCCACACTCCAGTCTCATGTGACAGCGGCGTGATGAATTTCCTGAAAGCGTCCGGAGGACTCTGACGGGACTCAGTATTTTGCCTTGAGATTGAGCACGACGGTCTGTGGGTGAACCGGGTGGAAGTGGATGTCCTCCACCGGCGCGGCCTCGGTCAGCAGCTGGCTCTCGTAGAAATAGACCATGTCGTAGTCTTCGGAATCCAGGAGGTTGAGGACGTCGAGGCCGATCTCGAAATTGCCGAAGTCCTTGGAGATTCCGGCGTTGACCAGCGTGGTGGAAGGGGCGCGGACGGAATTGTCCTCGATCAGCGGGCCAGGGCCGAGATAGCGGACGCGTACGCTGCCTTCCCAGCCGTCGCCGGGCAGCCAGGTGACGCCGGCGGCGGCGACTCCTTCGATGGTGTTCGGCACGCGATCGAGGTTCGACGGGGCATCCTTGAAGCGGGTGTGCGAGTAGGCATAGGAGGCGTCAAAGGCGAGCCAGTCGACAGGATTCCAGAAGGCGGCCAGTTCGACGCCATAGCGGCGCGTGGGGTCGCTGGGTTCGGAAATGCCGGCGTCGCCGACGTAGATAAGCTCCGAGTCGAAATCGAGCGCGAAAACGGCGCCCGAGAGATTGAACGTGTCGTTCGGCTCCCAGCGTGCTCCGATTTCGCCACCCCGGCTTTCGGCAAACAGCGTTGCCGGGTCCACCGGATCGCCGGTGACCGGGTCCTGGGTCTGCACGACGCCGACAATGTTGTTGCTGTGAAAGCCATAGCCGCCGCCTGCATAGACTTCGAAATTGTCGGTGACCTGGTAGGCGATGTTGATTTTCGGGCTCCACTGGACGCCCGAGTCGCTGCCCGCATTGGCGGCGACAAGGCCATCGACCTCGCCGTCGATGTAGTCCGCACGCAAACCGAACGTGGTGCGGAACCGATCTGTCCAGTGGAAGGTCAGATCGCCCCAGATGTCAGCGGACATGACGTCGACCTTGTCATCGGCGATGGCGGAGGTGCGGACGCGTTCCGTCGTGCGGAAAAGGCTGGTCTTGTCGAGCCAATCAAAATGAATGTCCGCACCGATGCGACCGGTCGTCTGGACGCCGAGCATGCTGAAGTCGCGCAGCATCCTGGCGCGCGCGCCCGCAGATGTGCGGTCTTCGGCCTGCTCTACCTGATCGCCCAGAACAGGATCGAGGAAGTATGTGAAATTGTGGAAGAGGTTGAGGTCTGACTTCTGGACGTAGCCCAGCACGCTGGTGTCGTTCCATTCGACGCCGGCATAGCCGATATAGCGCGAGGTCTCGCCGCCGTTTGTCGGATCGATGAAGCCGAAGCGGCTGATCGTGCCGTCTTCAACGGCGCGCAGCGGGATCTGGTCAGTGGCGACCCATTCGTTCTCATAGCCGATGAA
>DATBNA010000121.1:0-4168 GCA_036554545.1 Hyphomonadaceae bacterium | reverse complement strand
TCGCGATAATAACCCGCCTGCTGTTCGACCGACGACCTGTTGTAGGTCCAGACCTGCCTGCCATCCGTCAGCGTCGATTTTTCCTGCGGCGCGCCCCATTCAATGACGAGGTCGTCGCCCATGCGGCCCTGCCAGGTCGCCATCTGCTGACGATAGCCTTCCTCCGTGACGCACGCGGAAAGCGTTAGCGCCGCGAGCACGGGCGCCGCGACAATGAGCATGCGGAAAGTCATCTGAGCCATCCCCGACGATGATGCCGCAGATTGAAGGACCTGGCGGTCAAACGCCAGTCCCGGGATCAAGAGCACAGAAGTCGGCTACCGCGGCGTCAGCGCGGGTCGACCGATGTCAGCCCGCCGGAATTCGGCGAAGCGGCTTCCGAGGGCAGCGGCGACCGGGGCACCAGCGAAATGGCTGAGCCGGCCGACGGCTGCGTCGAAGGCGGCACTGGCGCAGGCGGCGTATAGGACGGGGCGCCCGGCGTATATGTCGGCGCCGGCGTGTAGGTGGGCGCAGGCGTATAAACAGGCGCAGGTTGTGGAGGCGTCAGCGGAGTTGGCGCCGAAACCGGCGCTGGCAAAGCTGAAGACGTTCCATAGTCGATGCGGCTCGGCGGCGGCAGCGGGGCGGCCATCTGCGGCGCCGGGGCAACCGACGCTCCCCCGCCCCTCGACGGCGCGGAGGTGTAGTCAGAGCGGATGAAGGCCTTCTGCCCGCTCTTCAGGATGACCTGATACCAGTTCCACTCGGGCAGGCGCGCAATGCCGACCACCGTCAGCGGCAGCCCGGTGCTGCCATGGCTGAGGATAGGGGTATCCAGCGTGAAGGGTTCGGCGCGCAGGCGGACGCCCGCGCCCTGGATCGTGATCGTGCCAGCCGGAGTGAACGGCTCGACTGTGTATGCCGAGCGGACCGCAGACCCCGGAGCCTGTCCGTGCGCCGCGCCCGGGCAGCCCATCGCAACGGCTGCGAGCATTGCTGCGGAAATCATACTGCGCATGTCAAAACCCCCGGTCGTTTCGCGGACAAAGTGACATCCGCGCCAGCATACTCTGGCAATCGACAGCGGCCAAACCGTGGCAGGATCAAAGCATTGCAGGGATGACACGATCCGGCGGCTTGTGACCGTCGGCAAAGGTCTTGATGTTGATGATGACCTTCTCCCCCATGTCGACCCGACCTTCGAGGGTGGCCGACGACATGTGGGGCAGCAGCACCACATTGCGCAGGGCCTTGAGGCGCGGGTTCACATTGGGTTCGTTCTCGAACACGTCCAGCCCGGCGCCGGCGATTTCGCCATTCTCAAGCGCGCGGATCATCGCGGCCTCGTCGATCACCTCGCCACGCGCCGTGTTCACCAGGTAGGCATCGCGCTTCATCAGCTTGATGCGGCGCGCCGACAGCAGGTGGTAGGTCGCCGGCGTGTGCGGGCAGTTGACCGAGACGATGTCCATCCGCGCCAGCATCTGGTCGAGGCTTTCCCAGTAAGTAGCCTCGAGCGCCTCGGCGACCTGCGGCCGGACTGGCTTGCGGTTGTGATAGTGGATCTGGAGACCGAACGCCTTCGCGCGCCGCGCCACGGCGCTGCCGATGCGGCCCATGCCTATGATGCCGAGCCGCTTGCCGTAGATGCGCCGGCCCAGCATCCAGGTCGGCGACCAGCCGGTAAACTGGCCGGACTGCATGGCGGTAACGCCGTCGATGATGCGGCGCGGCGCGGCGAGGATCAGCGCCATCGTCATGTCGGCGGTATCTTCTGTCAGCACGCCCGGCGTGTTGGTGACGGTGATGCCGCGCGAAACACAGGCCTGCACGTCGATATTGTCGACGCCGACGCCGAACTGCGCAATCAGGCGGAGCCTGTCGCCGGCCCGCGCCAGCATGCGTCCGTCGATCTTGTCGCCCAGGGTTGGCACAAGCACGTCGCAGCGGCCGGCGGCGTCGGCCAGCTGCTCGATTGTCATCGGCGTGTCGGTGGCGTTGAGCTCGACGTCGAAAAGCTCGCTCATGCGGGTCTCGACCGGCTCGGGAAGCCGGCGAGTCACGATGACCTTCACCTTCGGACGCGACATGAGACTTCCCAGACGTTTCTTTTGCGACGTTTCTTGTCTTGTGGCCAAGCGTGCGGGTTACCCGTCTCGCCCAGGATTCTGCAACTGGACGCGATGTAGCAAAGCCCCGCCCTGCGGCCAACCTTGGCTGGTTCAGATGGGAACAATCACCAACGCATGACAGACGCAAGGCAAACGACCAATTCACCCTGTTTTCATCAACGTGGTTAAGCCGACTTTCACCACCATGTGTTTTCTTCCACCTCCCATTTCTCCAGCACGAGGAACGCAGCGCCGTGAGCGAAAATCGCACCCGCTTCGCCACTTTCCTCATTGTTGCGCAGATTTTCGGCGCCGCCGCTGCGGCGCCTGCCTTCTCCCAGGAGGCCCTCGCGCCTGGCAGCTTCAAGGCCTACGCGGCCGAGGGCGTTGAAGCCCGGGTTAGCGATTTCTCCGGACTTCCCGTGCCGCGATACTCGAGCCTCCGATACGATGAAGTGAACGGCCGCGCCGGCCCCAGCCGCGACTATCCTGTACAGTGGACCTACGAGCGCCTCGGCCTGCCCGTAATCATAGTCCGCGAGAGCCAGGACTGGCGGAAGATCCGCGACCCGCTGGGCGATGAAGTGTGGGTCAACAAGAGCCAGCTCGCCGGCGAGCGCACCGTCATAACGATCGCTCAGGGCGGCATCCGCAGGTCAGCGGACAGCAAATCCGATTTCCTTGCTCGGTTCGAGGCTGGCGCGATCCTGCAGCTTGTCGACTGCGGCTCGGGATGGTGCCGGGTCGAAGCTGAGGGCCGCAAGGGCTGGGTTTTGCGCTCTGAACTCTGGGGCGTCGACGAGCTGCCCTCTGCTGCAAGCGCGAAGTAAGGATATTTCAGCTCCAGCCCTGTGCTTGAGCCTGAGCGCCCCCACGTGGTAACGGGCCTGCCTCTCCCATGGAGCCGGTTAATGACGACTCAGGTCCTGGAATCTCCCCACGCCTTTCACAAGCCTCAGTCCTCCTACAGTTACGAGGACCTGCTGAAGAGCGGGCGCGGCGAACTCTTCGGGCCAGGCAACGCCCAGCTTCCGGCCCCGCCCATGCTGATGCTCGACCGAATCATCGACATCTCGCTCGACGGCGGCCCGCACAAGCGCGGCGAGATCATCGCCGAACTCGACGTCCATCCTGACCTCTGGTTCTTCCAGTGCCACTTCCCGGGCGATCCTGTGATGCCCGGCTGCCTGGGCCTCGACGCCATGTGGCAACTTGTCGGGTTCTGGCTGGGCTGGTCGGGTTCGCCTGGCCGCGGCCGCGCGCTTGGCGTCGGGGAACTCTCGCTCGCCGGACAGGTGATGCCGAACGCGAAAATCGTGCGTTATGAGATACATATCCGCCGCGCCATCCGCGCCAGGCTGGTTATGGGCATCGCTGACGGAAGCGTGTTCGTCGATGGCGAGAAGATCTACGAAGCCAGCAACATGAAAGTTGGCTTGATCGTGCCTGCCGCCTAACATGCCGCAAGCTGTCGAGGCGTATAGTCCACTGGCCGACTGCTGACAGGAGTCCCGACGTCGTGACCGACTTCAAAGCGCCCGACCTTCGCAGGGTGGTGATCACCGGAATGGGGATCGTCTCCTCCATCGGCGACACGATCAAGGAAGTCACCGAGAGCCTGAAGAACGGCACGTCCGGCATCTCCTTCATACAGGAATATGCGGACAAGGGTTTCAGGTCGCAGGTCGCCGGCAAACCGAAGGCCAATCCGGCCGATCATGTCGACAAGCGCGCGATGCGCTTCATGGGCGACGGCGCCGGCTGGTGCCACATGGCGATGACGCAGGCGATCGCCGACGCCGGCCTCGACGATAAGATCATCACCAATCCTCGCACCGGACTCATCGTGGGAACGGGCGGACCATCGACCCGCGCCATCGTGGCGGCGGCGGACTCAGTTCGCGAGAAGGGATCTCCGCGCCGTATCGGGCCGTTTGCCGTTCCGAAGGCAATGTCCTCGACAGCATCGGCAACGCTCGCCACGCCCTTCGGCATCAAGGGCGTCAACTACACGATCACCTCGGCCTGCGCGACGAGCAAGCATTGCATCGGCAATGGCTACGAACAGATCCAGA
>DATBNA010000065.1:0-5193 GCA_036554545.1 Hyphomonadaceae bacterium | reverse complement strand
GGGGGTCAACTCACACGTTCGCGTCGCCCTTGTTGCCTGCTTGTCGCCGATTGATGATCCCACGCTCTTCCGCAACGTCAGCGAACCTCGGCGGCGCGCTTCACTCCCACGGTTCGCTGTTGAACAGGCGGCGGTGCTCGTCGATGGCGTAGGTGTCGGTCATGCCGGCGATGTAGTCGCAGATGACGCGGGCGCGGCCGGTGGCGTCGCTGCCGTGGACGCGGGCGCGGTCGCTCCAGGGCGTCGGCAGGGCGCGCGGTTCGGCGTGGAAGAGGTCGAAAAGATCGTGAACGACGCCGCGGGCGCGGTCCATCATCTCGTTGATCTTCCTGTGCCGGTACATGCGGTCGAACAGGAATACCTTGAGCGGCTTCTGGCGTTCGGCGCTTTCCTTCGAGAAGGCGGCGAGCGGGCGCGACAGTGTTCTAACGTCGTCGACGGATTGGGGTTTTTCTTCCGCCGCGCGGCGATGGAATTCGGCGATGAGGTCGGTGATCCAGAGGCCGATGAGGCGGCGGACGGCTTCGGAGATCAGCCGGTCGCGTTCGAGATCGGGATAGTCGTTCATCACATCGCGGAAAACGTCGCCGGTGAGTTCGATCTCCAGAAGGTCCTCGATCTCGATGAGGCCGGCGCGAAGGCCATCCTGGATGTCGTGATTGTTGTAGGCGATGTCGTCGGCGAGCGCGGCGATCTGCGCCTCGGGGCCGGCGAAGGTGTGGAGCTCCAGCGACTCCAGCGCGGGGTAGTCGCGGAAGGCTGCAGGCAGCCGGTCGATGGTGATGTCGCCGTGGACCAGCGGGCCGTTGTGCTTGATGACGCCTTCGAGCGTCTCCCACGTCAGGTTGAGTCCGTCGAACTTCGGATAGCGGTGTTCGAGCCGGGTAAGCACGCGGAGCGCCTGCGCGTTGTGATCGAAGCCGTTGTACTCCTCCATGGCCTTGTCGAGCGCGGTCTCGCCGGCATGGCCGAACGGCGGATGGCCGATGTCATGGGCAAGCGACAGGGCCTCCGCCAGATCCTCGTCGAGGCCGAGCACGCGGGCGGCGGTGCGGGCGATCTGCGAGACTTCGAGCGAATGCGTGAGGCGCGTGCGGTAATGATCGCCCTCGTGGGCGACGAAAACCTGGGTCTTTTGCTTCAGACGCCGAAAGGCGTCGCTGTGGATGATGCGGTCGCGGTCGCGCTGGAATTCGGTGCGGGTGGCGCTGGGGCTTTCGGGATGGAGCCGGCCACGGGTCCTGGCCGGATCGGTCGCGAACGCCGCCCGCGGCGGGGCGATGAACGGCTTGGCCATGGTTGCCTTCCTTCGGGGCCCTGTTCTTTGGGCGCCTTCCCTTTACCTTCCGGGCTTCATATCTGAATCGCGTCGAATGACGAATTGAGCCCAAATCGAGCTGAAGCAATGCCCGATACCGCTACAGCCAGCCAGGAAGTGAGCCTCAGCGCCTCTGCAGCGCGGCGGATCAACCGGATCACCGCCGGCCAGCCGGCGGGCACGATGCTGCGCGTCGAGGTCATCGGCGGGGGCTGTTCGGGCTTTTCCTACCGCTTCGGCTTCGCCGACAGGGTGAACCCGGATGACCAGGTGATCGAGCGGGACGGCGCCAAGGTGGCGATCGACGAAGCCAGCCTGCCCTTCCTTGCGGGGTCGGAGATCGACTTCGTCGAGGAGATCATCGGAGCGTCGTTCAAGGTCAACAACCCCAACGCCACTGCCGCCTGCGGGTGCGGGACGAGCTTCTCGGTCTGATCGGCAGCTAGTCGTGCAGGCTAGTCGCGCTGGCCCTTGAAGAGCCTGGGCGAGTTGCGTCCGCCGCTGCCGCCGCGATCGCCGTCTCCACCGCCGTTGCCGCGGGCATTGCCGCCGCCGCGGTTTCCACCGCCACGATCGCCGTCGCCGCGTCCGCCGTCCCCATTGCCGCGGGCGCGGTCGCCGCGGTCATTGTTACCGCCACGCGGCGGGCCGGAGGACTGCGGCGGCTGCGGGTTCGCATTGACCGCCTGTGGCGGCGGACGGTTCGGGCCGGCGCCGCGGTCGCCGCGGTTGTCGCGTCCCATCCAGCCGCGATCATCGTTGCGCGGCTGGCCGTTGAACAGGCGCGGCGGCGCAACATTGATATTCTGCGGCGGCGGGCGGTTGTTGCTGTTGGAGTTGTTGTCGCGGTCGCGATCACGGTTGCGGTCGTCGCCGCGGTTGTTGTTGTTGTTGCTGTTGTCGCGGTTGCGGTCGTTATTGTTGTTGTCGCGATCCCGCCAGCGGGGGTCGGGATCGCTGGTGCGGTCGCCGCGGTCGCGGTCCCGGTTGTTGTTGTTATTGTTGTTGTCGCGGTACTGCCCCTCGAAGAGGCGCGGGGTGTTGCGATTGCGGTCGCGGTCCCAGTCGCGGTTGTCGCGCCCGTCCCAGCGGTTGTCGCGATAACGGTAGAACTTCGCGCCGTCATAGCGGTCGCGGCGGAAGTGGTGGTGATGGTCGCGGATATACGGGCCGCCGAGGATTAGCTGGTAGTAGAAGTAGTTGTCGGAGCCCCAGTACCCGCCGTGGACCGGGCCGTAATAGTTGTCGTACCAGAGATCGTAGTAGGCGATATTCCCGCCATAGTACGACCCGCCGCCGTAATACGGCCGGTCGTAGTAGTAGTCATCGTAGCCGCCGTAGTTGCTGTAGCCGACGCCGCCATACCCGCCGTAGCCGTAGCCATAGCTGTCGTAGGTCGAGCAGGCCGAGAGGGCGAGAAGCGCGACAGGAAGACCCGCCGCCAGAGCGATACGCTTTTTCATGGCATTATATTCAGGCGCCGAAGCTGAACGTTGCACAACGGGAACATGGCCCGGCAAGTATTAACTGCAATTCGTCGCACGAACGCCACAACAAAGGATCGCCTGAAGGCGGTCCTGTTCATCTTCATAGATCAGCTGTTCCGGACGCTCTCGGTGAAGTCGAGGAAGTCGCGTGGCGGGCTGCCTGGGCCATAGTAGGGGGCGACCGGCCCGCCGGTATCGGCGAAGCGGGAGACGCCGTCATACCCACCGTCAGATTCGCATGCGGCGAGCGCCAGCATAACCGTTGCCGCAAACGCCAACGCGTATCTCATCACAACCTCCCGGATGTGCTGAGAATCAACCCATGCGCAGGGTAAACGTTCCGGCGGGCCGCCTGTTCGCAGCTGCGCAATGAACCGGGACCTGATGGTCCTGATCAGGCGTGCATGGTGGGGCCCTTGTCCCCTGCGGGAGGCGCCGGGAGTTCCGGCAAGTCCGCCATCGTGATGCGACGGCTGCGGAAAATCCGCGTCAGGCCGAAGAGAATGAAAACCGCCATCAGGAGCGCCACGCCGGCGGCAAGCACGATCGAAACAATACCCGGAACCATGTGCGAAGACCCCCGCTCATTCCGTTGCTCGAAACCGAAGGCTCTCTGCGTCGAGTCAGGAGGTCAACCGACAAAAAGGAAATGTTTGTCGGCCTTGATCTCGCCCAGATTGTCCAGCCGTCGAGTCTCCTGGTCCTCCCGGCCTGGATTGGCGTCCTTGAGCGGAGAGCGGTCCTCGCCGGCTCACGGTTCTCCTCAGATGGCGGGAAGTACTGGCGTGAGGGCAGCCCACGCGGCGTCGGCGGAGAGTTGCGTGGCGCCGTAGCCCATCGTGGCGATGACCATGTCGTGTTGCGGCAGCACGAAGCAGAACTGTCCGCGGGCGCCGGCGGCGTAGTACATCGAGCGTGGCGCGGCGGGGACGCGGCCAGCGCCGTTGAGCCACCAGAGATAGCCATAGCCGGCGTTGAGCTTTGACGGCGAGATGGCTTCGCGGATGTAAGTGTTGGCGATCAGCTGCTGTCCGCCCCAGCGTCCTTCGTTGAGATAGAGCTGGCCGAGGCGGGCGAGGTCGCGGCAGGAGATCAGGATCGAGCCGCCGATTCGGACATTGTCGTTTTTGTCGACGCCTTCGGGCTGGTAGCTGAAATTTTCGCAGCCGAGCGGGGCGACAACCTCTTCCAGCATGTAGCGATGGCTGGAGCGGTCGACGGCGGCGGAAACGATATCGGCGAGATGGTCGGCGGGCGCCCCATCGTAGAAGAATTGTTCGCCGGGCTGGATGGTGAGGCCATAGCCGGGCGGCGTGCCCTTCTCTGCCTCCTTGTACCATTCGTATTCGACGCCGGGTCCGGGTGGTGTTGGATCGTCCAGCTTCTTCGGCGGCTTCGACGACGGCTTCATGTTCATCGTGCCGCCGGACGACATGGTAAGCAGGTGCTTGATCGTTGTCTGTGGCTTGAGACCGGAGACGGCGGACGGGTGATACTTGCTGGCGAGGTCATCCACCGTCAGCTTGCCCTGCGTGGCGGCGCGGCCGACCATGGTGGCGCCCCAGGACTTGCCGGCGGAGAAGGTGACGTTCTTCCAGCCCGGCTCCGCACGCGCCCAGGCGTTGGCCCAGTATTTTTCGTACACGAGTTCGCCATGACGGATGACGACGAGGCCCTGGCGTTCGCCTGCCGCGGACAGCTGCGCGGCGGCTGTATCCAGCGCAGGTTGGGAGAGGCCGTGGTCGCCGGGTGTCGATTGCTTCCACGCCGCGCGGCCAGGACCGGGACTGCCCGGGTTGTTCGGGAAGGAGATGCAGGCGGAGAGCGTCGTGGTTGCCGCGGCGGAGGCGAGAAGCGTACGGCGGGTAAGCATCAGAGCCCCATCGCCTTCAGCACGTCGGCGGAGAACTTCGCCAGCTTGAAGCCTTCGCCGCGGTCGAGACCGCGCCGCACGATGACGACATTCTTCGAGGGGATGATCATGGCGTACTGGCCGAGCGCGCCGCCGGGGCTGTAGGCGACTTCGGGCAGTCCCTCCATGCCGCCATAGACCCAGAACTGCGCGCCATAGCCGGCGCCGCCGCGTGCGCGGGAAGCAGGCTGGGACGGCGCCAGCGTGGAGACGTATTTCGACCAGCCTTCCGGCAGGATGCGTTCGCCCTTCCAGACGCCGTCGGCGAGATAGAACATGCCGAAGCGGCCGAAGTCGCGAGCCGTGCTCCAGCACTGGCCAGAAGTGATGAAATCGCCCTGCCAGTCCGTCTCGATGATGGTGCGCGTCATGCCGAGCTTCCAGAGTAGTTCCTGGTGCGGCCAGCTGATCCACTTGGCGTCATCGTTCAGCGCTTCACGAACGGCCCGCGTCGACAGGATGGTGTCGGAGCCGGC
>DATBNA010000047.1:0-1688 GCA_036554545.1 Hyphomonadaceae bacterium | reverse complement strand
GGCGGCGAGGGGATAGGGCTGCAACCCCCATGCAACGACGAAGGGGCTGATGACGAAGGCGCCGACGAGCGGGGCGATGACGATGATCGTCAGGAGGACGACCAGCATCGCGGCGCGCATCTGCTTTTCGAGGCCCGGCTTTCTGGAGTCTGGGGGGTCGGACATCAGTCGATCTTCACGCCGAGGGTGCGCAGGCCGAAGATGGCGGCGAGGGTGACGACGAAGGTCATCGCGACGCCGCCGGCAAAGGCCCACCAGAAGGTAAGCCCGACTTTCTGTCCGGCCCAGAGCAGGATGAAGAAGGTGAGGCCCGGCCAGAACAGCATGAAGGTGGTGTTGGCGAAGAGACTGGCCTGGCCCGGACCGGCCTTGGGGTCGGTGGCGAGGTTGAAGACGACCAGCATGGTCATCAGCGGCAGTGCGGCGACGGCGGCGCCGACGACGTTCGAGCGCTTCTGGATTTCCGAGATGATGATGACGACGGCGACCGTGCCGAGCGCCTTGAGGATTGTCATCAGCATGGGTTGTCCCTTCGCTTCCGGCGGCAGATTGGGCGTGCGTTGAGCCGCAGGTCAACCGGGCGCCATCTGGCGTCGCGCTTGGCGTGTCAGGTCTGCATGCGCAGCGTGCTTCACGCGATATAGTTGACGGTGTATAACGCGCGGCGTAGCGATGGCCGTCGGCAGGGAGGATTGCCATGCGCAGGATCATTCTGGCGGGCGTGGCGACGGTTGTGCTTGGCGTTGCCGGAGCACAGGCGCAGGCGCCGGCGCAGCAGGCGACAACGTGTGCGGCGATGGACGAGGGCCTGACGGACGGGCTGGAGGCCTGGCGGTCGAAGGCGGATGTCGCGGCTGTCGGGACAGCGGGAGAACTGGCGAAGGCGGAGCTGAAGATCGGCGCGGCGGCGAAAGCGGCGCTGCTGCCGACGCCGAAGGTCGACTATCCCGTGCGGCCGGAGAAGCCCGGCGGCTCGGTGAGCCATGGCGGGCTTTTCTCGTTCAACGTCACGGAGCCGGGGACGTATCGCGTGGCGCTGTCGACGGCGGCGTGGATCGAGGTGGTGAAGGACGGCAAGGCGATTGCGCCGGGATCGTTCGGTCACGGACCTGAGTGCACGACGATCAGGAAGATCGTCGAGTTTCCGCTGACGGCCGGCGCGCACGTGCTGGAGATCGCTGCGAATGCGGAGAGCACGGTGAATGTGCTGGTCGTGCGGAAGAAATAGCGTCAGCGCATTGAGGCGCGCGCTGACGTGTCATCTGCAGCGGCTGTCTTTCGGTGACAGATTTTTGACGTGGCGCAAATGCTGGAAGCACACGTCGTGTTGTCCTTGATTCCAGTGCGAATCATTTTCTGGCGCACGTTTCGCGTTGTGTATAAGGTTATTCACACGGGTGAATATGGGTGTGGGTAGCGTCATGAAGCTGCGTGACTATGTCGTCCGCTATTGCCTGATCGAGCTGCGTTGCGGCGAATGTCACACGCATACGGCGCTTGATCCGGCGTTCTTTCTCGCGCGACGCGGCGACATTGAGTCAAGCGAACTGGCGAAGGACATGGTGTGTCCGGCCTGCGGATCGATGGATATCGCTCTTCATCCTGTCTCGCCGGTACAGGCCGTGACCGAGCCGGAAGATATTGTTTCGGCGAGACGGCTCCAGCGCTCCGAAGCGCAGGCCTAGTTC
>DATBNA010000652.1:0-1928 GCA_036554545.1 Hyphomonadaceae bacterium | reverse complement strand
CAGGCCGGCGGTGGAGCGACGGGTTGCACCAGGCCGTCGAGGCCAAGGAGAAGGTCAAGATCGAGCGCGAGAACCAGACGCTCGCGACCATCACCTTCCAGAACTATTTCCGGAAGTACAAGAAGCTGTCCGGCATGACGGGGACCGCAGAAACCGAAGCAGAGGAGTTTGCCAAGATTTACAAGCTCGATGTCATCGTCATTCCGCCGAACAAGACGCTGAGGCGTGTCGAAGAAGCGGACTCGATCTACCGCACCGAGCCCGAGAAGTCGGACGCCATCGTCAAGGACATCATCGAGAAGCAGGAAGCCGGCCGGCCGGTGCTCGTGGGCACCGTTTCCATCGAGAAATCCGAACGGCTGTCGTCGAAGCTCAAACGGCGCGGGATCAGGCATGTCGTCCTGAATGCGAAGTACCACGCGCAGGAGGCCGAGTTCGTCGCCCAGGCGGGCCGGCGAGGGACTGTCACGATTGCCACGAACATGGCAGGCCGCGGCACCGACATCCTGCTCGGCGGCAATCCGGAGTTCATGACGCGGCAGCAGTTGCTCGGCGAGCAGAAGGCCGAGCGCCTGCCGAAGGGCGAAGAGCGGTTCACCGACGACGAAGAGTTCGTCTACTTCTACCACCTCGACGGCTTCTACAAGGCTGCCCGCGCCGACTGGGAGCGCGTGTTTACCCACTTCAAGGACCAGACCGACGCCGAACACAACGAAGTGGTCGACCTCGGAGGGTTGCATATCGTGGGCACGGAGCGCCATGAGGCGCGCCGCATCGACAATCAGCTGCGCGGGCGGGCGGGTCGTCAGGGGGATCCGGGTTCCTCCCGGTTCTACCTCTCGCTCGAGGACGATCTGATGCGGATCTTCGGGTCGGACCGCATCTCGGGACTGATGCAGCGGCTCGGCATGGAAGAAGGGGTTCCGATCGAGCACGGCATGGTCACCAAGGCCATCGAACGGGCGCAGAAGCAGGTAGAAGCGCAGAACTTCGGCACGAGAAAGCACCTGCTCGAGTACGACGACGTCATGAACAAGCAGCGCGAGAACATTTATGCGCTGCGCCGGGAGCTGCTCGAAGGCAGGATCCGCGTGCAGGACGAGGAAGCGGATGAAATCAAGGAAGTCGATACCCGCGCGTACCTGATGATGCTGGCGGAAGACATCGTTGACGACGCGATTGAGGCGTATGCAGGCAAGGAGATCGAGCCCGAGGAATGGGATCTCGGCGCGATGAAGATGGACATGTCGCGCGTGTTCGGTCTCGACGCGGGCGACTACATGGGGCTCGATCTGAGCGACAAGAGCGCCGACGAAATTCAGGATGCGCTCTGGGAACGCATCGTCAAGAAGTACGAGACGAAAGAGCGCCAGGTCCAGCAGGTGAACCCGGATCTCAGCCTGATGAGGCGGATCGAGCGGGACTTCATGCTGCAGATCGTCGATACACAATGGAAAGACCACCTTTATAGCCTCGACCATCTCAAGGAAGGGATCGGGCTTCGCGGATACGGACAGAAAGATCCGCTGGTCGAGTACAAGCGCGAAAGCTTCGAGTTGTTCCAGGACATGAAGCGCCGAATCGACGAGGAAATGGTTCGGACCCTTTGGCTCATCCGGCCAGTGGTGGATGAACAGGCGCCGGCTCCTCGACCGCAGCGCCGCGCCGCCACGCCGATGACGCTCAATGAGCCAAAGAGGGAACCTGTCGGGGCGTTCGCGGCCCCGCGGGCTTCGGCCTCGCCTGCAGGAATGCCGTCACGGTCTGCCCCGCCGCGCGTCGGCGGAGATGACGCGCCGATCCAGACCGTAAGGCGCGATGAGCCCAAGGTCGGGAGGAACGACCCGTGCCCGTGCGGCAGCGGAAAGAAATACAAGAAGTGCCACGGCGCCGCCGCCTAGCGCGCCGACTGCTGCCTGACGTGGGCC
>DATBNA010000634.1:0-2148 GCA_036554545.1 Hyphomonadaceae bacterium | reverse complement strand
ACGAATCCCTTCCAGGTCCGCATGTAGCTGACGAAGGCTTCGCCAAGGCCTTCGGCGCGCAGGATCTCGGGCGCCCCCGGCAATGGCCGGGGCGTGAAGGTCGCATTGGCTGCGACCCGTTTCGGGAAATCATGGTGCAGGATCGCGGCGCGGCCAATGACGACATAGTCGAGACCCAGGTCCATCGCGCGGCGACAGCCTTCACCGGTGGTGAGCTTTCCGGCTGCGCCGAGGCGGACATTGCTGCGATCAAGCGAGGTGAAGAAGGAGGCGAGGCTTCGTCCCTTGAGGTGCTGCTCTTCGGGCTCCTTGAAGATATCCCACAGCGACATGTCGAGATATTCGATCCTGTCCTCGCGCATCAGGCGTTGGGCGACCTGTGCGATCTCTTCGAGCTTCAGGCCGAAGCGCTCGGGCGACAGGCGCACGCCGAGGCTGAAATTGGCGCCGCAGGTTGCGCGCACGCCGTCGATGATCTCGAACAGGATGCGCGAGCGGTTTTCCAGCGAGCCGCCGTACGCGTCCTCGCGGCGATTGATCTCGGGGCTGAGGAATTCGCAGAGCACATAGCCGTGTGCGCCGTGCAGTTCGACGCCATGAAAGCCGGCCTTCTCGGCGCGGCGGGCGGCGGCGACGAAATCGTCGCGAAGCCGGTGAACTTCATCGAGCGTCATTGCCCGGGCGCCGGTCTGGGCGTCGTCCGACGGACAGAGGGGCTGCTGCCCGATAAGCGCGGCGGGCGAACGCATGCCGGCGTGGTGGAGCTGCACGACGGCGTGACTGGATTGCGCCTTGATGGCGGAGGCCAGCCGCGTCAACCCCTCGATGTGCATGTCGTCCCAGCAGCCGAGCTGCCCGGGAAAGCCCTGCCCCACGCGCTGAACGTGCGAGGCGCAGGTCATGGTGAGGCCAAAGCCGCCCTCGGCGCGCATGGTGAGCCAGCGGAATTCATCATCGCTCAGCCGTCCGTCAGCATGGCTTTGCGTGTTGGTGAGCGGGGCGAGCATGAACCGGTTCTTCAGCGCCGGGCCGCGCTTCAGTGTCAGCGGTTCGAACAGAGACGTCATGGCTACCCCGGAAAGGCGAAACTGGTCCCTTCTAACGCACATCAGGCCGCCGGTGTCGAAGGCTCTTTGTCGCGATAGCCCATGCCCGTCCTCAAGATCGGCAAGGCGCGCTTGCAGGCCGTTTCCGCCGCGCGCATATAGCCGCGCATGGCCTCACCTCGCACGCTTTACGACAAGATCTGGGACGCACACGTCGTTCACACCGACAGGGCGACGGGCGAGAGCCTTGTCTATATCGACCTCCACCTCATCCATGAGGTGACGACGCCGCAGGCTTTCGCCGGGCTGAAGGCCAATGGCCGCAAGGTGCGCCGGCCTGATCTCACGCTGGCCGTCGCAGACCACAACACGCCGACCGAGAACCAGGCGCTGGGCCTGAAGGGCGTGAAGGACCCCGAAGCGCGCGAGCAGCTCGAGACGCTGAGCCGCAACGTCGCCGAGCACGGCATCGAATTCTTCCCGATGGGCGACATCCGGAACGGCATCGTCCATGTCGTCGGCCCCGAGCAGGGGCGCACGCAGCCGGGCTTCACCATTGTCTGCGGCGACAGCCACACCTCGACGCACGGCGCATTCGGCGCTCTGGCGCACGGCATCGGCACGAGCGAAGTCGAGCACGTGCTGGCGACACAGACGCTGCGCGCCCGCAAGATGAAGAACATGGCGGTGCGGGTCGAAGGCGAGTTCCGCCCGGGCGTCGGCGCGAAGGATCTTGCGCTGCATCTCATCGCCATCATCGGGACGAATGGCGGCGCGGGCCATGTAATCGAATACATGGGCTCGGCCATTCGCGGACTTTCGATGGAAGGGCGCATGACGCTGTGTAACCTGTCGATCGAAGGCGGCGCGCGCGCCGGACTCGTCGCGCCGGATGAAACAACGTTCGCGTGGATGAAGGGCCGGCCATCGGCGCCAAAAGGCGGTCGCTGGGAAACGGCGGTTGCGCACTGGAGGACGCTATTCTCCGATGAAGGCGCGCAATGGGATCGCGTAATCGACATCGAAGCTGCGGACGTGGCGCCGACCATCACCTGGGGCACCAGCCCGGAGCAGGCCGCGCCCATCACGTCGCGTGCACCTG
>DATBNA010000608.1:0-5773 GCA_036554545.1 Hyphomonadaceae bacterium | reverse complement strand
AGCCAGCGAACTCTGCTGATGGTGTTCGACACGATCAAGCCGCTGCGCTGAGCCGTCCGCTTGAGCACGGCGGTGGGCCATTGCACATCAGCACGCCAGTAGGTGAGGCGCGCATGCGGAACAGGATGTGGGGAGGCGCTGGTCTGCTGCTTCTCGTTGCGTGCGCGAGCCAGGCGCCGGCGCCGGTTGTTGTTCCGGCGGCGCCCCTGGTAGCTCCGGCATCGGCTGTCGCCGGTCCGGCTGCAGCAGCGCCGTCACCGGCCAGCGTGTCGGGCAATGGTTATGCAGGCGCGGAGCTGGCCGCCAATCCGACTTCTTCCGGCAAGAACGCCGATCTCGACGCATACCTTGCTCTGCTTCGTCGGGCGTCATGCCCTGCGGCAGTTCGGCGACAGCCGCCCGGGGAGGTCTCGATAAAGGCAACGCCGGTCCCGCTGCAGGGTCTCAACCCGCTGCGCAGGAAGCTCGACAAGCTTAGCTTCGTCGCCGGTTTCCACCTCACCAGCGCGAGCGAGCGTTTCGGCGGGTTGTCAGGTCTCGATGTGCTCGACGATGGCAACCTGCTAGCAGTATCAGATCAGGGCGATTTCGTCTGGATCGATCTGGCGAAGGATGGCGCCACGCCGGTCGCCGCCCGCGTTTCCGCCATGCGCGACGCGCGCGGTGATCTTCTCGGCGCCAAGGCCGAGGGCGACGCAGAGGGTCTTGCTGTCAATAACGGGCTCGCGCTCGTGTCGTACGAACGCAATCATCGGGTGCTTGCCTTCGATCTCGCAGCCTGCGGGGCCGCGGCTCGCGGTGCTCCAATCACGCTTGGCGGACATAGCGCGCAGCTCGCGCAGGCGTTCGCTGCATCGCGCATCGAGGTGAGCGGCAATAGTGGTTCCGAGCCGCTGGGAGTAACCACGGATTGGTATCTGCTGGCCGGACTCGAAACCAAGGCAGGTGAAGCTAGTCCGCTTTCAGCCCGGCCTCTGGAGGCAGGGTCGGATTTCGATCTCCGCATCGGCCAGGGCTTGCCGGAATTTGTCGGGCTCGATGTCCTCGAGGATGGAGACGATCTGCGTGCTTTTTCGCTTCATCGCGCCCGCAATGCGCTGTCGTCGAATGTCATCACGATTGCTGAAACGCGCCTGACGCGCGCCCCGGGTCCGATGAACCTGCCGCGCCGGACGCCGGGCCAGATCGAGGAACGTTCGCGTTACCGGTTCGCTGCAGGTGAAACACGCAAGCTCGCCGACATGAGCCTTCTACTCACCATCGACAATTTCGAGGGTATCGCAGCGAAGGAAATGCCAGGTGGTCGCGTGCGACTCTATGTGATTTCCGATAACAATTTCTCGGCCAGCCAGCGCACGCTGCTGATGGTCTTCGATCTCGAATAAAAACTGGGCGCGGCCGGCGACCGGCGCGCGCCCATTGCTCCGCGCATCTCCGATCGGAAACCCGGAGGGCCAGGTGATACGGGGGAACCCTGGCATGGCGGAGTCAGCCAGGCCGAAGCCCGTACCTCAACGCTTGTTCTATGAGGACTGCGCGATGGTGTGCGTTGCTGCCTCACGGTCGACTGTGCAGGTCAGCTTGGAGGACGAATCGTCAGCGTTCTTTACGCGCAGCGTGTAGACGATCGCCTCCTCGGAAACGCGCGTATCATCATTGTCGGTGCGAACCGACTTGGGCGCAGGATCCTGGTTTTTCACCGCGGATTCGCAGATCTGCTTGCCCTTGGTGATCGATGTCTTGGCGACGGCAGGCGTCGCGATGAAAGCCGTTCCAAGGATGAGGCCGACGACGAGGGAGGACGTTTTCATGGAGTTTCTCCTTGTAGCCAGGGGTCGTATCCCTCGGCTCACGTCCTAAATACTGCACATGCATAATTTGCCCGACAAGCCAAATTCGTATATACAGAATTTAATGGGGAGATCAGATTTTCTTGATTTTGATTGTCTTGCCTACACGTCGCGGCGCGCGGCGCGGGCAGTGACGAACGTATTCAACGCGCGCATGGCCCCGCTGGAGCTCAATGTCGCACAGTTCGGCCTTCTGGCTGCGGTGGCGAAGATGCCGGGCAGCACGCTCTCGGCGATCGGCGAGGCGATGCTGCTGGACGAGAGCACGATGGCGCGCAACTTCAGTGTACTTGAACGTCGCGGCCTCGTGGAGTCCGAAGGCGGCCGCGGCCGCGGCGGCAAGCAGGTCTACCTGACGGCGGCAGGTGGAACGCTTTTTGCGGAAGCAGCCCGCGTCTGGAAGAAGACAAACCAGAAGCTCGCCGCAGAAATGAACCCTGATGAAGTCGTCGCCGGCCGCGACTTCCTGCGGGCGCTGGCCTCGGCGTCGGAACGGCTGCGCGCCAAAAACGAAACGGCCAGCCGCTAGAAGCGGCCGGCCGCAGAGTTTCGACGTCGTCTTGTTATTGCGCAGCTTGCTGTTGCTGGTTGCCGAGCGGCGAAAGCAGGGCCACCGAAGCGGTGTCCGTCTCACGGTCGACGGTGCAGGTCAGTTTGACCGAATCGCCGTTGGCGCTGCGAGCCTTCACGTCGAAGACGAAGGTCGCGTTGGAAGCCTTGGCGCCTTCCTTGTCGACGCGCGCCGATTTCGGGGCGGGTTCGAGCTTGGCAATCTCGGCCTTGCAGAGATTCTCGCCTTTCTGGATCGAAGTCTTCGCGAGAGCGGGGGAGGAAAGCGCGATTGCGGTGGCGGAAAGGATGATGAGGGAGGAAAGGCGGGTCATTTGTGATCTCCGTTTTTGTGCGCCGCAGGGAGGCGGCGCTGGACTAGACGCTGTCAAGTTGACGCCGTCAAGTGACGTAACGAGAATTACCCTCCCGGGCCGCTAACACCTTCGTTAACTCAACCTCATCCGAGGGTGATCGCCGGGTTTTCAGCTGGTGCAGATGGCGGCAGGCGATAGGTTCCGGACCTCGGATCCGGCGCCATTGAGATCGTCGGACAGATGGAGACGGGGAGATGGCCGATACTGGAAGGACAGCGCATGACGCAGTTGCTGGGCTGAAGCCCACGCGGGAGTTGCTCGAGCTCTACAATGACTACGCTCATGACGTGATTGACCGGCGCACTTTCATGGAGCGGCTGTCGAAATATGCGGTCGGCGGCGTGACGCTCGCCATGCTCACCGAAATGCTGATGCCGAAGTATGCGACAGCGCTGCAGATCGCCGAAGACGATCCGCGCATCCGTGGCGAGCGCATCGAGTACGATTCACCGAATGGCGCAGGCAAGCAGGGCAAGAAGATGGGCGGCTACCTGGTGCGCCCTGCGAATGCTCGCGGCAAATTGCCGGCTGTCGTGATTGTTCACGAGAACCGCGGGCTCAATCCGCATATCGCCGACGTCGCGCGCCGCGCTGCTGCTGCAGGTTATCTCGCGCTGGCGCCAGACGCGCTCTTTCCGCTCGGCGGTTATCCAGGCACGGACGATGAAGGACGCACCATGCAGGCGACGCGCAACGGTGCGGAGATGCTGGAGGACTTCATCGCCGCGGTGGCGCTGATGCAGGCGAATGGCGATGCGACCGGCAAGGTCGGCGTCACCGGCTTCTGCTATGGCGGCGGCGTTTGCAACCAGCTCGCGATCCGCGTTCCGACGCTGGCGGCGTCTGTTCCCTACTATGGCGCCGCGGGCGCCGAGGCTGACGCGGAGAAGGTGAGAGCGCCGCTGCTGGTCAACCTTGCGTCGACGGACGAGCGCATCAATGCCGGTTATCCCGCATGGGAAGCGGCCCTCAAGAAGGCAGGCAAGCAGATCACCGTCCACACCTATCCGGACACGCAGCACGGCTTCCACAACGACACGACGCCGCGCTTCAACCCGGAGCAGGCGCGTCTGGCGTGGAACCGCACGCTGGAATTCTGGGACAAGCACCTGCTGTAGGAAGACGGCAGGAAACGCAAATGCGCTGAGGCTGCGTGCGAACCGGAAAGGGAAGTCCCGCGATGTCATCGATATTCAAGATGATGGCGCTCGCCTGCCTCGCTGTCGGCGTGGTGTCTGCTTGCAGCCAGGACGCGTCCGATAGTGCGAGTACGCCGGAACCCCCTGCAGCGGCAACTGCACCTGCGATACCGGAAGCCGTCAATGGATGGCGCGAGTATCCGCTTCGCGACGGCGTCATCTCGATCCAGCCTGTGAAGTGGCGGAGGGATACGATCGACATTCCGGTCGCGGCCAGGGACGAGCTCGAATACAAGCTGTCGATGAAGAAGGGTCAGGGGATTGTCTACACGATCACCTATGGCGACCTTCAGCATCCCGGAATGATGGTCACCGAGTTCCACGGGCACACCGAGAAGGGCGCCGACGGCGTGGGCGACCTGATGTTCTATTCAAAGACGGGCGGAACGGCTGAAAGCGGCGTCTTCAACGCGCCCTGGGACGGCATCCATGGCTGGTATCTGAAGAACGATTCGGAGAAGGATGTCGTCGTGAAACTCGAGGTTGCGGGCTTCTATGAACGCACTGACGAGACGCCGAAATAGGAATTGCGCGAAGCAGGCGAGGCCTGCACAATTTTGCCGGAAACCGGGATAGTGTTCCCCAAGTCCATCAGCCGCCGGGACGACATGCATACCAATATCTACGACAAGCCGCGGGCTGCCGAGCGGACGCCATCGCAGAAGTATCTGCAGAAGCGCGAGCAGATACTCGAGAAGGCGGCGCAGAAGTTCAACACAATGGGCGTGCGCGGCGCGACGCTGGCGGACGTCGCGGCGGAAGTCGAGCTCAATCTCACCAGCATCCGGCATTACTTCCAGAAGAAGGACGATCTTGTCGCGGCCTGCTTCCTGAGGTCGATAGAGGTGCACCAGGAGCGCCTGGACAAGTCGAGGAAGGCAGGATCGCCCGAGGCGCGCGTTCGCGATCTCGTGCACCGCTATTTCGAGTTCCGCCGCCGGCAGCGTATCGGCGAGCATCCCGAGATCATCATCTTCGGCGACCTGCGTTCCCTGCCCGAGCCCTACGCGAGCGAGGTCTGGCCGAAGTTCGTCAATCTGTTCCGCAGCGTGCGGGAACTTGTGGCCGATGCCGAAGAGATTGACGGCAACCGGCAGCGGGTGAACGCCAGGGCGCACACGGTGATCTCGCAGTTCATGCGCTCGGTGTTCTGGCTGCCGGAATACGAGGTGGCGGACTTCGATCGGGTTGAGGCCCGGTTTGCCGACATCCTGATCAACGGTCTTGCGGCGCCGGGCGTCGAGTACCGGGCGACTATGGCGCACATCGAGGAAGAGGCCTCGCCGGACAAGCGCTCGCGGGAGTCCTTCCTGCTGGCGGCGACGGAGCTGATCAACGAGCACGGCTATCGCGGCGCGTCCGTCGAACGCATCGCGGCGAAGCTCAGCGTCACCAAGGGGTCCTTCTACCATCACATCGACGCCAAGGACGATCTTGTCGTCGAGTGCTTCAAGCGCAATACGCGGCTGTTGCAGCAGGCGCAGCGGAATGCGGTTTATAGCGAGGCGACTGGACTGGGGCAGGCGAGTGCGGCGGCGGCTGCGCTGGTGCGGCGCCAGCAGACAGCGGCCGGGCCGCTGATGCGCAACTCGGCGCTGATGTCGGTCGACCCCGACAAGCGGCGCGACATGCTGAGGCAGATGGATCAGGTCGTCGATCGTTTTGCCGACATGGTGGCGGACGGCATCATCGACGGGTCGGCGCGGGCGGTGGATGCGCGTATCGCCGGCCAGATGCTGATGGCGCAGGTCAACTCGGCCTCTGAGCTGCGCGCCTGGGTCCCGGACCTGACGCCTGA
>DATBNA010000600.1:0-4266 GCA_036554545.1 Hyphomonadaceae bacterium | reverse complement strand
CGGCGCGGACCTGCTGGTGATGGGATGCTACGGGCATTCGCGGCTGCGCGAGCTCGTGCTGGGTGGTGTGAGCCGCGATCTTCTTGAAGAGCTTCCGGTTCCCCTGCTGATGTCGCACTGATCAGCGCTGATTCAGGTCAGACTAGCGCTTTGCCCAGGCGCCGCACGCGCGCCAGTAGGGCCTCCGTGCGATTTCGGTTCAACGCATCAACGGACCCGACAAGCGTTTCACGAATCGGCTGGATGCCCGCCATTCCGAGAATGCCGCTCTCGAAGCCCCGCACGCCGTGTGCGCCAAAGATGAGCTTGTAGGCTGCCGCCGGCATTCCCATCGTAACGATCACGCGAGCCGACTTCCCTTTCAGCATCTGCTTCGGCCAGCCGCCTTTCGAATTGGCATCGATGGCGAAGCCCTTCCGGCAGAGCTGCTCGAAAAAGGCCTTTACCACGGCCGGCATCGTACCGAGCCACAACGGATAGATCACGACGATGTGCCGGGACTCGCGGATTGCATCCTGTGCGGCGGCGATCGCGTCCGGCGGCGCTGACAGGAATTCGGCGGGATCTCGCAGGAGCGGAATGATCATGTTGCCGAGATCAATGCGTCGGACTTCCGCGCGCCCTGCTCGCGCGCCATCGGCATAGGCGTCGGCGATCGCATGGCAAAGGTGTTTTCCGGAGCCGTGCGGGTGACCCTGGATGACGCAGACGGTTTTTGGCATGGCAGTCAGATCGCGAGGCTGTGACGTGCGGGCGTGGCGTTGAAGCCGGGATCGAAACAGGCCGCGATGTTGCGGACATACGGCCTCCCGTCCGAGGTCACGGTCAGATGGTTACCGTGCATCTGGACCAGGCCTGCCCTGATGAAGGGCGCAAGGCGCGGGCAGGCGGCGATGTGAAGGTCGCCGTCGATGCGAGCCTCGAAGTCACACAGGATTCCTTCGATCAATGCCGCGGTGCGCCTGTCGTCTGCATCGAGAGCGACGCCGCGCACGACGGGCGACCGTCCCGCGAATATCGCCTCGCGATAGGCGGATGTGTCCGGCGTGTTCTGGAAAATCACATCGGGAAAGCAGGAGATCGCCGAGGCGCCGAAGCCCAGGAGGGCGTCGGTGTCATCATCCGTATAGCCCTGGAAATTGCGATGCAGCCGGCCCTGCCTTTCTGCTGCGGCGAGCGAATCGCCTGGCGCAGCGAAATGGTCGAAGCCGATCGGCAGGTAGCCTGACTGTAGTAACGTCTCGGCCGCAGCTTCGGCCTGGCGGAAGCGCTCTTCTCCTTCCGCAAGGTCCTCGTCCCGGATCGCCTTCTGGTGCTTCTTCATCCACGGAACGTGGGCGTAACCGAATACCGCCACGCGGTCTGCGTCCTCATCGGCAGCGAAGCGTGCCGTGTCGACCACATGCTCTGTCGTCTGGCCGGGCAGGCCATACATCATGTCCATGTTGAGGGATTCAACGCCTGCTCGCTTCAGGAGTGCGATAGCGGCCGAGATTTGCTCTTTCGGCTGGATGCGATTGATCCGCGCCTGCACGCCCGGATCGAGGACCTGCACGCCGAGGCTTGCCCGGGTCATACCCGCCGCTGCGAATGCCTCGACCGTCGGCGCCGTCAATCCTCGCGGGTCGAGTTCGGCGGCGATCTCCGCGAACTGGCCCACATGAAAGGCAGACCGCAGGCTCTCGAAAATGGCGCGTATTTGCGTGGGCGACAGAATGTCGGGCGATCCGCCGCCAAAATGAATACGTGCGACATTTGCTGTCGGAGGCGCACGCTCGCCTGCGCGTTCGATCTCGCGCTGGAGCGCGGCCACATAGGTCTCAACCGGGTCCGCAAGCGTCGGAACGCTGGTGTGACAGCCGCAATACCAGCAGAGCTTTTTGCAGAACGGGATGTGCAGGTACAGCGACAAGGAGCTGTCTGGCGGCAGCATCGCGAGCGCCTCGGCCGCCTGCTGAGGGCCGACCCGGTCGGTGAACCGTGTCGCCGGCGGGTAGCTCGTGTAGCGCGGCAGCTGGGCAGACGCGAGGTCGGGCAGGTAGCGCCAATGCGTGCGGGACCGCGAAGGGCTGGCCGTCATCATCTTGAGACTGCCCGCACGGCTTTGGCGAGGCGCCGACGCGTCAGAAGCGGTGCCAGGACGATGAGGCTGAACCCCGACGCCATCAGCACGCAGCCGGCGCAATGCTGATGAGTCCCGAACGCGAGCGACTGCGGCGCGCTGCCACACCATGAATGCAAGAGTTCGGCGGGAATGGATTCGCACGAACGAATGAAGGCGCCCGTGAGAGCAGTCGCAATACCGACAAGGAACACGACCAGTCCCATCACAGGCGCCTCCACCACATGGCCACTCAACGTTGGGGGGACGAGCGACCTGCCTCCCTCGTTTAGGACATCCTGCCGCTCGCCGTTTTGAGATGGATCAACCCCCGGGTCGTGGCCATGCTTCATGGGGATGGCGTTGCGGCAGTTCTGTCGCTTTCGTGGAAGAGATCCCGCCATGGCCGCCAGCGCCCCCGCCAGTTCACGGCTCGATTCGAGCACATTCGCCGTCGGCCTTGTCATGGTGGTGGTGCTTGTCTTCGCTGTGGCCGGGGCAGCCCTTGCCGTCGATCCGGCCTTTCGCGTGCATGCCTGGATGTTCGCACTTGCGGCGTTCGCGGCCCTCGCGGGGATGATGATGTGGCACGAAGCGAGCGAGAACACCGCGAAGTTCGACGCCACCTATTATGAAGAAGGCGTCGTCAAGGCCGGAATTGTCGCAACGATGTTCTGGGGCATTGCCGGCTTTACCGTCGGCTTGGTCATCGCGCTGCAGCTCACCTGGCCCAGCCTCTTCTATTTCCCGGAACTGGGCTGGACGAATTTCGGCCGGCTGCGGCCCCTGCATACATCGGCGGTCATTTTCGCATTCGGCGGGAATGCGCTCATCGCCACATCATTCTACGTGGTGCAGCGGACGTGCCGCACACGGCTCGCCGGGGGCATGTGGCCCTGGTTCGTCTTCTGGGGCTACCAGCTTTTCATCGTCATCGCTGCGACCGGCTATCTGCTGGGCGTCACACAGTCGAAGGAATACGCCGAGCCGGAATGGTATGCTGACCTGTGGCTGACGATCGTCTGGGTCGCCTATCTGGCGGTCTTCGTGGCGACGATACTGCGGCGGAGGGAGCCGCACATCTACGTCGCCAACTGGTTCTACCTCTCCTTCATCGTGACGATCGCGCTATTGCACATCGTCAACAACCTCGGCATTCCGGCCAATATTGCTGGCGCGAAATCCTACTCGGTGTTCAGTGGCGTGCAGAGCGCGCTGATCCAGTGGTGGTACGGCCACAACGCCGTGGCGTTCTTCCTCACCGTGCCCTTCCTCGCCATCATGTACTACTTTCTTCCGAAGCGGGTGGACCGGCCGATCTGGTCGTACAGGCTGTCGATCATCCACTTCTGGTCGCTGATCTTCATCTACATTTGGGCGGGCCCGCACCACCTTCACTACACCGCGCTGCCTCAATGGGCGCAGACGCTTGGCATGACTTTCTCGATCATGCTGTGGATGCCGAGCTGGGGCGGTATGATCAACGGACTGATGACCTTGCAGGGCGCCTGGGACAAGGTGCGCACCGATCCGGTCATCCGCATGATCGTCGTCGCCATCGCCTTCTACGGAATGGCGACGTTCGAAGGGCCGCTGATGTCGGTCCGGGCGGTGAATGCGCTGTCGCACTACACCGACTGGAACATCGGCCACGTGCATTCCGGCGCGCTCGGTTGGGTCGGCTTCATCACATTCGGCGCCATGTATTGCCTTACGCAGTGGATCTGGAAGCGTGATCGTTTCTACTCGAACGCCCTTGTCGAATGGCACTTCTGGATCGCGACCATCGGCATCCTTCTTTACATCACCTCGATGTGGGTGTCCGGGATCATGGAAGGCCTCATGTGGCGCGCGTACAATGAGTACGGCTTCCTTGAATACTCCTTCGTCGAAACCGTCAGCGCCAAACACATCTCGAACATCATCCGGGCGCTCGGCGGTTCGCTGTTCCTCCTTGGTGCGCTGATCATGTCCTACAATCTGGTCCGCACGGCGCGCGGCGATATCCCCGCGCGCGAGCGCCGGCGTACGCCCGACGCGCCGCAACTCCAGCCTGCAGAGTAGGTGAGTCAAATGGCAAAGCATTCGAAATGGTGGATGCGCAACCACAAGGTGCTCGAGAAGAACACCTTCATCCTGCTGGTGGCTACGCTGGTGGTAGTGTC
>DATBNA010000569.1:0-4792 GCA_036554545.1 Hyphomonadaceae bacterium | reverse complement strand
AACATGATGGCGGAGCCGGCGCCCTGGAAGAAGCGCAGCGCGCCCCAGGCGACAGGATCAAAGGCCAGCGCCATGCCGAGGATACCGGCCGCATAGATGGCGGCGGCGGCCGAATACGCCCGGATATGGCCGACCTGGCGGACAACATCCGGCGCGAACCATGCGCCCAGCATGAAGCCGGCCGAGAACACGGCGGCGACCATGCCGACCCCGAGCGCCGAGGCGTGCATCCAGTCGAGCGCCAGCGGCGTCGAGACGCTGAGAATGCCTGAGGCGGCCTGCAGCAGCATGGCTGCGAGGATCAGGGACGCGACGTTCCGATAGACGGTCATGGGGCGGAAAGCAGTCGTAAAGGCTTCTTGTGCAGGCCGCCGTCTCTACTCTGCTTCGCCGCGCGGCGCCTTTAAAATGTTGTTACCAAACCCGGGAAAGCGCGAGCCAATCATTCAACGAATCTTCAGCGTTCTCGGGCAGGCTCCCCGCGCGGAGAGGAATGTCCGATGATACCCAATACGATGATGCTTCTGATCGAGAAGCTGGCCGCCGATGGCCGCATCAGCCAGACAGAAGCGCTCGACGTGCGCCGCGCCATCTTCCCTGACGGCGCTGTCAGCCGTGGCGAAGCCGAGGCCCTGTTCGCGCTGAACGAGCGCGTGGGCGGCGATGATCCGGCGTGGAACGATTGCTTTGTCGAGGCGATCTGCGACCACCTGATGCTGGCCGAGGAGCCCAAGGGCCACGTGACCGAGGAAGGCGCCGCCTGGCTGGAAAATCGTATCCACCGCGACGCCGTTCTCGAGCTTTCGACCGAACTCGCGCTGGTGATGAAGCTGAGCGAAAAAGCCGAATCCTGCCCGACCCGCATCCACGAGATGGCCCGCAAGCTGGTGAAGCGCGCCGTGCTGGAAGGCAAGGGCTATGAAGGCCGCGATCCGAAGCTCGTCCCTGGCCAGATCGGCGAGACCGAGCTCGCCCTGATCCGTGGCGTGCTGTTTGCGGCCGCCGGCGCGGGCAACATCGCCGTGACGCGCGATGAAGCCGAATGGCTGTTCGAGATCGATGCGGCGACCGAAGGCCGCGCGCATGTTTCCGGCTGGCGCGATCTCTTTGTTTCGGCGGTGATGAACCACCTGTTCGCAGCGGGCCCGTCGAGCCTGCTCGATCGTGACGCGATGATGAAGCGCGCGGCATGGCTCAATGCCCCGACGCCGAAAGGCGGCATCGGCTCCTTCCTGTCGCGCGTCGTCTCCGGCGGAGCGTCAGGCTTCAAGGAAAAGGCCGGGCAGCTCAACCCGATCCAGGCGCAGTTCGCGCATGTCGAACGCCGCAAGGTCGAGGCGCATGTCGCCGAGGCTCTGGATACGGCGGAAGCCGCATGGCTGGTGACGCGCATCCGCGCCGACCGGCGCCGCACAGCCAACGAACAGGCGCTGGTGGATGCGGTGAACGCCGCCAAGGGCAACGCTCTCAAGTCGGCCTGATCGGCGTCAGGCGGCCTGCCGGCGCTCGCCTGCGATTCTGAGCGGCAGCGTAACCGGACCGCGCATGCCAGGCCGCACCAGCCAGCGTAGATCCCTTGCTGGAACGGCGAGGCCGAGTTCGGGCCAGCGCGCGAAGATCCGCTCAAGCGCGACCTCGCTTTCGACGCGGGCAAGGTGCATGCCGAGACAGAGATGCATGCCGCCGCCATAACCGACATGGCGGACGTTCTCGCGCCTGAGGTCGAGCCTTTCCGGATCCGGGAAGTGATCCGGATCGGCGTTGGCGGCGGCGAGGAACCCCATCACACGGTCGCCCCGCTTCAGGCGAACGCCGTGAAAATCCATGTCTTCGCGCGCCATGCGCGGCTTGGTGGCCTGCACCGGCGAGTTGCGGCGATGAAGCTCCTCGACCGCGTTTGGCATCAGCGCGGGGTCGGCCTTCAGAAGCTCGAGCTGGTCGGGATGTTCCAGCAGGTCCAGCACTGAGGTTGCGATGAGATGCGTCGTGGTCTCGTGGCCGGCAATGAAGAGCACGAACACCATTGCGAGCAGCTCGTCTTCGCTGAGGCGGTCGCCTTCGGCCTCGGCCTGCACGAGTTCGGTGACCAGGCCGGGACGCGGATCGGTGCGACGAAGGGCGAACTCCTCGCGAAGATAGTTCATCATCTTGCCGAGGATTCCGAACATGCGCGCGACCGTGACTGGCCCGCGTATGTCGGAGAAATCGTACATCCACTGGGTGACGCGGATACGGTGCTCCTCGGGCAGCCCCAGCATTTCGGAGATGACGCGCAGTGGAAGCTGGCGCGCGAAGCGGCGCACCAGATCCATGTCGCCCGTGGCCTGCATCTCGTCCAGCAGCTGGTCGGCGAGGCGCGCGATTGCGGGCCGCATCGCCTCGATGCGGTCGCGCCGGAAGGGCGCATCGACCAGCTTGCGCAGGCGGCGGTGGTCGGGGTCGTCCAGCGTCAGCATGTTCTGGCCGAGGATGCGCATCGCCTTGGGGGCCCACCAGAAGCCGAGGCTGGAGGACTTGCCGGCGTTGCGCGCATCGGCTGCAAAGAGGTCGCCGCCCTTGAGGAAGTCGGTCACCGATTTCCAGGTCGTGCCGAGATGGACGCGGCCAACGATGGGAAACGAGATTTCCACCATCGGACCGGCTGCACGCATTTCCGCGAGAAGCGGCCAGGGATTGCGCTTGAAGTCCTGACTCAGAATATCGAAGCGGGCCATGAACACGGCCTCCACAACGGCCGCCACGAATCGACGGTCGGCGCGGAACCTAGACCCTTCGATTCAGGTGTCACGTTAAACCGGATCACGCCGGCAAGAGCCGAAGTGATCCGGTTTGCGTTGACGCCGCCGCGTCAAATTCCGGTCAGGCCCACGTTCCGTGGAAGCCGAGCGGCCAGGAATAGTCCGCCTGCCAGATGGCGAGGGGCCCAGCCGAAACCCGCATCGCGTCGAACACGAGGACTTCGCTGTGGCCGGCCTTGAGGTTGATCGCCGTGCCGATCAGCCAGGCGTCGCGTTCGTTCGTGCTGCCTGGCTTCGGAACGAAGAGATGCTCCTCGACAATATGACTTGAACCGAAGTCGAACGTATCGGCGGTGTCCGACTTCCAGTCATAGAGCGCAACCGCCGTGCCGCCGGGCACGCCTTCGGCGCCGCCGGCTGAAAGCACGGTGAACTGGCGAGGAAGGCCGTGGCGACGCGGATCGACCTGCGGAAATTCTCCCGGGAGGCCGGTCTCGAACAGTTTTGCATCGCCCCGAAGGGGAATGGTCAGCTGGGTGAGCGTGGCGGGCGGGAGGTCCGACCGCTCATACTCCCCGCGGATGAGATCCGCGCCGCCGCCCTGCCCGAGCACAGGCGCAGGATAGAAGGCGGCGTCGAGGCGGATCGTGCCGTCGCTTTCCTCCCACGCGGCGCCGGTGTGGTAGAAGGAGCGCGCCGGCGCCTGGGCCCAGCGCGTCTTCTTCAGGTCGTCCTTGTCGATGATCAGGAGCTTCATGCCTTCCTGCGGTCGCCACTCGAACGAGTTGATGAAAGGCGGGCGCGAGGCCGTGTTGATCCAGGGCTGGACGAGGATCACCAGCTTGCGGTCGGTCATGGTCCAATCGTGGATGTAACTGGCTGCGCCGACATCGACCATGCCGAAGTCTTCGAGTTCGCCCGCCGGCGAGATGCGGTAGATGCCGACCCGGCGTCCGCTGACGCCGAGATTCCAGACGCGGCCGTTGGGTTCGCGCTTGGGGTGGGCGAGGAAGGGCATGCCCTTGAGGTCGGCCCGCCAGGTCTTGGGTCCTCGCGTTTCGAGCGTCACCGGATCGAGGCGGAACGCCGAACCGGCTTCCCACAGCGCCAGCATCTCGCCGCCCGACATCAGCACCGACGTGTTGGCGGCGTTGACGTCGTCGGGGCCCATGACCGCGAAGGACGGGTCGCCGTTGGTGCCGAAGCCGGGCGCCAGGAATTTCTGCGCGGCCTGCTCCTGCCTGCGCTTGTTGGTCTGGACGAAGCGTCCGGTGTGGACGGCCTTGCCGTCCTGGATGGCGACGCGGTGGACCATGCCGTCGCCGTCGAACCAGTGGCTGGCAAAGGCATCGCCATAGTGGAACTGCGCCGGGCCATTGCGATAGAGCGCGCCGGAAAGGCCAGCAGGCGCCTTGCCCGAGACGAGCTTCATCGGCGCGGGGCCGAAGCCATTCGCCGGGGCAGTAGCGTAGCCGGCATGCCAGGCAGGCATTTTCTTTTCAGCGAAGGCGGAGGGCGAGAGCGCCAGCATGGCGCCTGAAGCAAGACCGCCGCCCAGCACGAGTCTGCGCGAGAGGTTCATGGGAATCTCCGATGAGCGGGCTGGCGTCAGTTGAGCGTGATCGCGTGGGTCGCGCCGGCGGCGGGAATGTCGAAAGCGGCGTCCATCCATGTCGCAGGGCCGAACTGGGCCGGGGCGTTGTTCGAGAAACCGAAGGGCTCGATCGGCATGCCGAAGGGGTTGGTCGCCATCTTTCCGTCGCCGTCGACGTCGTGGAACATCTTGATGCCGTACCGGCCGGGCGGCAGGTCGAACGTGGTCGAGGCGGTAAGCGCGGTTACAGGTACGGCGGCCGCGGCGACCGACTTGTCCTTGCCGTAGCCCGCCTCGTCGAAGACGGCGATCATCAAGGCGCCCTTGGCTTCCTTGATGCCGGTGACGGTGAGGGAAAGTTTCGCGGCCGGCTCGGCGCCCGCGGTTTGCGGCAAAGCAAGCATGGCGGCAAGGACGAGCGCTGGAAGAGCGGTGATGGCGGATGACAGTTTTCGGGAGA
>DATBNA010000535.1:0-11637 GCA_036554545.1 Hyphomonadaceae bacterium | reverse complement strand
CTTCTCGGATGTCTCGCGGGCGGCGAGGACGGCTTCCTTCGTCACCTTGACGCCGGACTCCTTCACCGCGCGCTCGAGCGCGCGCGGGGCGATTTGCGCCTGTTCGCGCAGCTCGGTTGGCGTCGAGCGCTTGAGGATCGGCGCGGTGCGGACTGCGAGCCTGGGGACGGCGCCGCCGCTCGGGCCGGTCGCCGCTGCAGGCGGTGGAGGCGCGGGAAGCGGTTCGGGCGTCGCCTCGACCACAGGCGCGCCGGCTTCGACTGTGGCGGACTCAGGCGGCGGGGCCTCGGAGGTGTTGAGCGATTCTGCTGCGGCCGCCGCATCGGCAGGCGCTTCGGCTTCGGGAGCGGCAGGATCGGCGGCGGCCAGATCGAAGGTTTCGGGCTCGATCACCGGCTCGATGATCTGCGCCTTCGGCATGGCGATGACAGAGCCGACGGCGAAGAAGCTCTGTGTCTGCATTGCCTCTTCGAGATTGACGGGCGCCAGTTCGACGGGCGCCTGCATCACGCCGAAGAGCGCACGGGCTTCGACCGGCGCGGACATAAGCGGATCGACGTCTTCAGAATCGGCGCCGCTGATCTGCTTGAGCACGTCGTCGGTAAGCTGGCCGAACCGGTCCAGGCGGTCGTTGACGGCGTCGCATGCGCCAAGGAGGGAGGCCGCCGCGCCAGCGATTACCCACCGAACGAATCGCTTGCCGGCCATCGTCCCACCTCACGCCTGGTTCCACCTTTTGCGCGGCTTTTTACCATGTTGGCCAGCGCTGGCGAATGCTTTGAGCGGCGGCGCCGTTGCCCATGTGCAACAACATCAAACAGTCGCACGCGCAAACTAAGGGCAACCATAACAACTTCCCGCGCGCGGCAAGGGAATATGGCTAACGCGCCGTAATCATTCTCCGAAACGCCTAGCCCCCGCCCAACGGCGGCGAAACCGCAGGCGCTCTCTGGCGTTCACCAGACGGCGGAATGATCCGCCGGCGGGCCGGAACGTAGACAGCGGCACGCGACGTGCAGGACAGGCGGCCATGACAGGCGGAACCAAAAACCGGTTTTTCTCGCGGATGATGGTGGTGGGCTTCCTTGCGCTCGCCATCGCGGGATGCGCCGCCATGCTCGGCGCCGGCGACCAGTCGCTGTTCTCCGACCTGTCGTACGACGCTGCGTACGCTGAGGCAGCGCGCTAGTCCTCCCAGTCCGGAGCGGGCTCTGCAATCCGGCAATCAATTGTTTCGGCGCCGGTGCTTTCATGCACCGGTGATTCGCGCGTGACGTTGCAGGGCGGAGTGGAGCCCGGTATGTGCGTTCCGACTGGAGCTGGGTGATGGACTTCAGGCGCATCGTTGTCCTGACAGGCGCAGGCGTGTCGGCCGAAAGCGGCATGGGCACGTTCCGCGACAAGGACGGCATCTGGACGAGATACAGCCTGGAAGACGTGGCGACGCCGGAGGGCTTCGCGCGCAATCCCCGGCTGGTGCACGATTTCTACAATGCGCGCCGGCGGGCGCTGCGCGATGCGCGACCCAATCCCGCGCACTTTGCGCTGGCGCGACTTGAGCAGGCCGTACGCAAGTCCGGCGGCGACCTGATGCTGGTCACGCAGAACGTCGACAATCTGCACGAAAAGGCCGGATCAAGTTCACTGCTTCACATGCACGGAGAGCTTGCGCGCGTCATGTGCTCCGCGTGCGGCGAGAAAGGAGTGTGGGACGAGGATCTCTTCACCGACACCGAATGCTGGCGCTGCGGCGCGCCCGGGGCCTTGCGTCCCGACGTCGTCTGGTTCGGCGAGATGCCCTACGGCATGGACGACATCTATGGCCGCCTCGAATCCTGCGATCTCTTCGTTTCGGTCGGCACGTCAGGCGAAGTCTATCCGGCGGCCGGATTTGTCCACGAGGCCCGGATGGCGGGCGCGCACACGGTCGAGCTCAACCTTGAGCCATCGTCAAACGCCCGGACTTTCAGGGAGGGGCGCTACGGGCCCGCATCGCAGATTGTCGATGAGTGGGTGAACCAGGTGATCCGCGCGGCCTAGTCGTCGTGCGGCCCATCTTCCAGCGCTTCGTGCATTTCCTCGTCCGACCAGCCAAAATGGTGGCCGAGTTCATGAATCACGACATGCGCCACCAGTTCTTCCAGCGTGATGTCGCCGGCGGCGGCCCACTCATCGAGGATGGGCAGCCGATAGAGCCAGACCATGGGCGGGATCTGCGAGGGAGCGGAATGCAGTTCCAGCGTCAGGGCGACGCCGGAATAGAGCCCGGTCAGCTCGTACGGGTTGTCGATTTTCATCGCCTCGAGCGTTTCATCGTCGGCAAAATCCTCGACCTTGATGGCGACCGCCCTGGCGTGCGTGCGGAAAGGCTCGTCAAGCGAATCGAGCGCTTTGCGGGCCATTGCCGCGATATCGTCGAGTGTGGGGGGCATGCCCCAGCGGTCAGCGTGGCTCATGGCGGGTATTTAATGCAGGGCAGGCTGCGGCGGAACCGCGCTAAGCGTCCCACAACACGAGAGAGGGGCTTCACTTTTCGCCTGTGACACGCTTTCTAGCCCCGTCGGAAGTGAACCCCTGAGTCTGTCCCATGTCGATCGAAGGCCTGCGCAATTTCGCCACCAGCGTGCGCATCTACCAGCGCAATCTGCAGGACCGGAAATGGGAGCCTGAGGCGCCCTACATGAAAGAGGTGGTGAAGAAGGGCGATATCTGCCTGCACTTCGGCGGCTCGGACGGCCGGCATTCCTACCTGCTCTCGCACCATGTCGGCCCGGAAGGGCTGGTGCACGTCTATGAGCCCTCCAACTATTCCTACTCGATCATGAGCCGGCTGATCCGCTGGCACCGCCTCAAGAACGTGACGCCCCACAATGCGGCGATCGGCGACCGCGAAGGCACGATGATCCTGTCGGTTCCGCGCAAGATGTCAGGCCACATCGGCCGCGCCTACGGCGTCGTCACCGACGCCGGCGGCTCGGCCTCGGACGAAAAGCTGGCGACCGGCAACCGCACCGAGTTCATCGACCAGCCGACCGAGGTCGTCTCGCTCGACGGGCTGATGCAGAAAGAAAACCTGCCGCGGGTCGATTTCATCCGGGCCGACGTCGAAGGCGCCGAGATCAAGTTGGTGCAGGGCGGCCGCAAGACGATCGAACGCGACCTGCCGAGCCTGCTGATCGAGATCCATCCCTTCTCGCTGCAGCGCAACTTCGGATCGAGCGCCGAAGAGGTGCGCGACTACTTCATCAATCTCGGCTACCGCATGTGGCAGCTCAACGACGACAACTCGCACATGTTCGAGTCGAGCCGCATCGATCCCAAGCGTCGGTGGAAGGACTATTTCCTCATTCACCCCAAGCGCGGCCCAAGTCTGCCGGACGGCATGTTCAAGAAGGCGTTCGCCGCCTAGGCCGTCGCCGCCCGGCGCTTCAGCGTCGCAATCAGGATCGTCAGTCCGCCCAGCAGCGCCGCGCCGGATAGTGCGAAGAACGCCATGTCGCTGTCGCCATTGTTGGCGGTGCGGATTCTTCCGATGAGTTCGGGCCCGTAATAGCCGCCGAGGTTTCCGATCGAGTTGATCCAGGCGATGCCGGCTGCGGCCCCGGCGCCTGAGAGGAAAGATGTCGGCAGCGACCAGAAGGTCGTGACCCAGCAAAGCGATCCGACAGTCACGGCCGTCAGCGCCGCCAGCGAAAGGGCAGGCGCGCTGTCGGTGAAAGCCAGTGCGGCAAGGCCGAGCATGGCGAGGAAAAGCCCGCCCGCAGAATGCCAGCGGCGTTCGCCCGTCGCGTCGGAATGGCGCGCCCACAGCACCATGACTACGACGGTTACGCCCCACGGAATCATGCTCAGCAGTCCGACGCGGAAATAGTCGGCCGCCTCGACGCCGAATTCGGAAATGATGGTCGGCATCCAGAAATTGACCGCGTAAAGGCACTGCGCGCCACAGAAATAGACGAGGCAGAACGCCCAGACGCGCAGATCCCTGAACGCATCCACGATGCTGTGGCGACCGCCTTCGGATGACTTGCCGGATTCTTCCTCCGCCACGCGCCGCTCGACCAGCGTCCGTTCTTCGTCGGTGAGCCACTTGGCGATGGCGGGACGGTCGGTAAGGAAGACAAGGAAGACGATGCCGATGACGATTGACGGCATTCCCTCGAGCAGGAACAGCCACTGCCAGCCGCGCAGTTCCGATATCCCGTCCATGAACTGGAGGATGGCGCCTGACAGCGGCGAGCCGATGAGGTTGGACACCGCGATTGCGGTCATGAACCACGCCACCATCTGCGCGCGGCGCTGCGCCGGGAACCAGTAGGTGAGGTAGAGGATGACTCCCGGGAAGAAGCCGGCCTCGGCCGCGCCGAGCAGGAAGCGCAGAAAGTAGAAGCTGAATTGCTGATCGGTGAGTCCGAAGGCGGAGGACACCGGCCCCCACGGGATGACGCCGGTGAACATGAAAGCCGAGGAGATCACACCCCAGCTGATCATGATGCGCGCCAGCCAGAGCCGCGCGCCGACCTTGCGAAGGATCAGGTTGCTCGGCACCTCGAAGAAGAAATAGCCGATGAAGAAGACGCCGGCGCCGAAGCTGTAGACCTCGTCGCTGAACGAAAGATCGCCCGCCATCTGCAGCTTGGCGAAGCCGACATTCACGCGGTCGAGGAAGGCGGCGATGTAGCCGAGGAAGAGCAGGGGTACGACGCGCAACGCGATCTTGCGGAATGTCGCCGCCTCAAAGGCCGGCTCGCCGGCGGTTGCGGTCATGCCCTCGTCCCCTCATGTCGTGCCCTGAGGCAGGACAGTCGCGAAAGCCGATCGCCCGTCAATTGCATGCAACTGACACTGGCGGAGTTCTCGGGTTGCCCTCCTTTCCTGTCTGCGCGATAAGGAAACATAACAGGAACTCAGCAAAGTGACCGTGTTGATAACTTCCCCGGTGGCGCAGCCTTTTGGCGATCCGGTCCCTGCCGGTCGCGCCGCCGAGATCGTGCGCGGCGCGCAGCGCATGCTGGCGGAGCTCGGCGTCGCTTCACTCACCGAGGTGACGCTCGCCAACGGACGCCGCGCCGACGTCATGGCAGTGGGGCCGAAAGGCGAGATCGTCATCATCGAGGTGAAATCGTGCCTGCAGGATTTTTCGACCGACCAGAAATGGCCCGAGTACGCGCCCTACTGCGATCGCTTCTATTTCGCCGTCGACTGCGACTTTCCCAGAGAGCGGCTGCCGGAAGTTTGCGGCATGATGGTGTGCGACGGCTTCGGCGGCGCGATCCTGCGCGAGTGCGAAGCAGCGCCGCTCAACGCTGCGCGCCGCAAGGCCGTCACGCTATCCTTCGCGCGGCTCGCTGCGGCGCGGCTCATGCGTGCGGGCGCAGGCGGCGCTTCACCTGCCGAACCCGCCATCGACTGAATCTTCTTTCGCGTTTCGAGTTATGCCACTGCAGTTTCCCATCGCCCCGACCGCCCGCGCTGCACTCGATGCGGAAGGCGGAGCGCGTACTGTTGCAGAAGCACGCGAGCTGGCGCGCGGGCCGGTGACGCTGGTCTCGGAATGGCTGCGGCCGCAGCCGGCCGAGCGCGAGGCCGTGCAGGGCAAGGCCGAAGCCGGCATCGCTCGCGGATTTGTGCAGCTCTACGAGGATGCGAAGGGACGGCCTGTCATCGCCGTCACCTTCTGGAAGCCGGCCGGCAGTGTGAAGACGAAGAAGGCCAGGGCAGGCGCGGCGGCTGAACAGAAGAAGCCGGCCGACGACCATACCGACGATCTCTACTTCACCAAGCCGGCGGCCAAATCGAAGAAGAGAAAACGTACCGCCGATCCCAACCAGCTCGACCTCTTCACCGGCCCTGACCAGCAGGGTGCAGAAACGCCCGATCCCCACAATCCGCTTGTGGTCATCGTCGATGAGGAAGGCGATGGAGCAGCCTTTGGCATCGGCGTCGAGGAGGAAGGCTGACGCCGGCTCCCAGTTCACATCACGGCAGGACACAGTAGTGTCTGCGCGCAATGCGGTCCGATGGAATGGGTCTCAAAGGGACAGGTGAAGCGCGTCCGCCCGGCGAAACGCTGGGCGAGGCCGATCGCGCGCGCTTTGCCGATCTGCTTGTGCTAGTTGCGGAGAAACAGGACCGTACGGCCTTCGCAGAGCTCTTCAGCTACTACGCCCCGCGCGTGAAATCATACCTGATGCGTCTTGGCGCCGACGGCGCAGCCGCCGAAGAGATCACCCAGGACGTGATGGTGACGGTGTGGCGAAAGGCGACGCTGTTCGACCGCGCCCAGGCGTCGGTCTCGACCTGGATCTTCCGTATCGCGCGCAATCGCCGAATCGATGTTTTCAGGCGCACCAAGCGCCCAGATCTGGACCCGGAAGAGGCGATGATTCTTCCTGCCGCCGTCGAGGCGCCGGGTGAGCGTATCGAAGCGATGCAGACCGAGGCGCGTGTCCGTGAGGCAATGAGGGATTTGCCGGAAGAGCAATTGCTTCTTCTGCGCTTAGCTTTCTACGAGGGCCTGTCGCACAGGGAGATTGCAGAAAAGCTGGATGTGCCGCTTGGAACGGTAAAATCGCGCATCCGGCTGGCGTTCGCGAAAATGAAATCGAGGCTGGACGATGAATGACCTCGGGAGTGATCGGATTGGCGTGGTGTTGCGTATGAGGAAGAAGGCGAGGGATGTGTCTCCTCGTGTGGCGAACCGATGATGAAGGTTACGTCGGGTCAAGTAATGGATGACGCCACCCGCGCCGCCCTGGCGTCGGGACGGGCGGAGCCTGCGCTGGGCCTGTTCATCGAAAGCCTGATGGAAATGCGGGGTCTTGCCCTCGAGATCGGAGAGGTCGTCGCCGGCGCAGCCCTTGAAACCCAGGCTCCGGTCGACATGGCGGAGGACGCGCTGGCCCGGACCTTCGCAGCGATAGACGCCGCCCCCAGGGCGGAAAGGGCGCCGCAGTATCCCGATCTCATCACGCTGCCGCGGCGCCTGGTCGACGCCATGCTCGAAGCCGAAGCCGGCCACGGCTGGACCGCGGCGGGCCCCGGCGTACGCAAGCTTCGCCTTGGCGTTGGCGGCGAGGCGCGGGCGGAACTTATCCGTCTCGACGCCGGCTTCGCGACACCCTGGCACACGCACAAGGGACAGGAACTCACGCTGTGTCTTCTCGGCGGGTTTTCCGATGGATTTGCCTCCTACGGCCCTGGCGACATATCGATCGCCGATCCGACGATCCGTCACAGGCCGAAGGCTGACGACGACGGCCCGTGCTTCGTCCTCGCCGTCACCGACGCTGGCCTCAAGTTCGAAGGCGTCCTCGGCGCGATCCAGAAGCTCACCGGCGGCTGATCATTTCGCCTGCGGCGGGCTCGTCGGTGTACCCGTCAGCGGATAGACGGCCTCTTCGCGATAGAACGAGCCGTTCTTCGTCGACTGCGACGAGTACATGACGAAGTGGTCGACCCAGAAGCTTTCGGTGCGGAAGTCGCCGACGTCCTGCTGGAACAGGGCCGCGTCATGGTCGCTTGTCCCGTAGCAGTAGGCGAGAGTGACGTGCGGCCTGTACTTGCGGCCTTCGGGCTCGAGGCCGGCGCGGCGGGCGGCGCGCTCGCACTGCGCGGCAAGGCGCGCCAGATCGGGAGGCGCCTCCACGCCGGCCCAGAGGGCAGTCGGTTCGCGCCCGCCAAAGCTTCCGGCGCCTGCGAGGCGGATCTCGAACGGCGCTTCCACGATCTGTCCCAGCTCGCCATCGAGATCGCGCGCGAGCGCTTCGTCGATCTCGCCGAAGAACCGCAGCGTCAGGTGATACTGTTCCGGCGTACGCCAGGACGCGCCGGGCACCTCGCTCTCGAGCGAAGACAGCCGGTCGGCGATGGTTTCCGGAATGGGAATGGCGGCGAAGAGGCGGAGGCTCATGGCGGTCGTGCTTAACCCGTGGAAACCAGCAGAAAAACCGCCGCGGCCGCTGTAATTCTGGCTACACTTCGCAGAAGGCGAATAAAGGGCTGAATCAGGGTGGTTAGCGTCTCATTCAGCGACTTCACATAGTCGCAAGTGGCAAACGCGGAAGCCCGGTTTTACTTGCATTCAGGGGTCCGCGTGACCATTATTTCAAGCAATGTCGCGAGCTTTTCGCGGCTTTTGACAAGGGTTGAGAAGACACATGGCTGACTTCCAATATGCCCAGGCGCGTGGCGGCGTCGCGGTAGATCAGGCGAAGGACGCCGGCCTGCGCAAGTTCATGCTGGGCGTCTACAACAAGCTGATGCTCGGCATCCTGCTGGCGGGCGTGCTCGCCTATGTGGCGGGAACCGTCGAGCCGGTCACGCAGCTCGTGTTCGGCACGCCGCTGTATTTCGTCGTCCAGTGGGGCCCGGTCGTTCTCCTGTTGGGATCGATGTTCTTTATGAAGAACCCGTCGCCCCTCGCGACAGGGATCATGTACTGGACGATCGTCACTCTGCTGGGCCTTGGCCTGGGCATATGGGTGATGATGGCTGAAGGCGCGGTTAGCGGCGCGGCGACCCGCGGCGGGATCGAGCTCGTCAATACGACCTACACGACGATCGCCAAGGCCTTCCTGATCACGGCTTCGGCCTTCGGCGCCCTGTCGCTCTGGGGCTACACCACCAAGCGCAACCTGGGCGGCATCGGCAACTTCGCCGTCATGGCCCTGTGGGGCGTGGTGGCGCTCTCGCTGCTCAACTTCATCCTGCCTCCGTCCTCGACCTTCGAGTGGATCATCATGGCGGCCGTGTTCGGCCTGTCGGCGATCCTGATCGCGGTCGAGACCCAGCAGCTGAAGGAAGGCTACTATGCCTTCGGCGGCGACGCCCGCAGCCTCGCGGTCATGACCAACTGGGGGGCGCTGAACTTCTTCATCTCGTTCGTGAACATGTTCCGCATCGTGCTCATGTTCCTGTCCTCGCGCGAATAAGCAGGACTGCGAGCCCAAAAAACGAAGCCCCGGCCGCAAGGCCGGGGCTTTTCGTTTCGGGTCCCGCACAGCCTGTGGATGACGGGCTGTTGGTTAATACTGGATAATTCAGTCGACGACCTGGAACCGCTTTTTCTCGAACACCCGCAGCACCTGCGCCAGATCGTGGCCGCGCTTCAGGATCTGTCCGGTGGCGTTGATCACCGAAAACGCACCCTGCTTGCGCGCGAGCTCCGGACGTTTCTCCACAGTCCAGGTTGGCTCTTCCGACGCGCGGCGGTGCATGCAGAAGACAGCGTGATCGCCGAAGCCGCCGATCGCGTAGTCCTTGCACTCGCCTTCTGCGACAAGTCGTCCGTAAGTTCTGAGGATGAGATCGAGCTCTCGTCGATCGAACCAGATGCGCTGCGAAGCAGAAACGCCCGACGGAGACAGGGTTGCCGTCTGCGTCTGATCCGTCATGCGATCTCCTTCCGCGTGTGCTGTCCGTCGATAGAAGCTGTGATCATTACAGAGATTTCGCAATCCCAACGCATTTAGGGCTAGCCAACGCCTTCAACTCCGGCCAGATTAACTGGGTCGGGCGGATGGTTAAGACGCCGACCTTGGACCCAACAGCCCCCCAGCCCCCCAGGGTTGCGACTGAATGGTCCGCCCGACACCTAATTCCCCATAAAACCACGCTTTTTCCGCTCTTGCGATTGCATTCGCCATTGCGTGGAGCCGACGTTAACGAATCGCTCTGCAAACGCGCGAATCACTCCTGCACGTTGGGCGAATTTTCACCGGCTCAAGCTTTCTTGCGGAGCGACAGGGCGTCATAGCTAGGCCCTCAGCGAAGAGTCCGCGATGGAAGTGCTGAAGGTCGACCAGCTCGCCAAGTCCTTCGGTTCACGACAGGCCGTGCGCGGCGTCAGCTTCGGCGTGGCGAAAGGCGAGACCGTCGCCTTCCTCGGACCCAATGGCGCCGGCAAGTCGACGACGCTGCGCATGATCGCAGGCTTCCTTGAACCGGATGCAGGCGATGCGATCATCAACGGCGCATCGATTCTTTCGCAACGCACGCGCGCGCAGCTTTCGCTTGGCTATCTTGCGGAGGGAGCGCCGCTCTATCTCGATCTCGTCGTGCGCGACTTCCTCGGCTTCCTTGCGCGCACGCATGGCCTCTCCCGGCCGGCCGCGCGCGAGGCGATCGCACGTGTGGCCGAAGACGCAGCCATCACCGAAGTGATCTCGCGCCGTATCGAGACGCTGTCGAAAGGCTATCGCCGCCGCGTCGCACTAGCGGGCGCGATCGTGCACGACCCGCCGGTGCTTATTCTCGACGAGCCGACGGACGGGCTCGATCCCAACCAGAAGATTGCGATGCGCGCGCTGATCGCACGCATGTCCGCCGACAAGGCTATCCTCATCTCGACGCACCAGCTCGACGAGGTCGAGGCGATGTGCTCGCGCGCCGTGCTGATCGACCGCGGCGAGGTGAAGGCGGACGCAACGCCTGCCGATCTCGCAGGGCGCGCGCCGAGCGGAAAACTCGAAGACGCCTTCCATGCACTGACGCGGACGGAGAAGGCCGCGTGAGGGAAGACCTGAAACAGGCTCTCAACGCCCTTCGCGCCGTCTATCTGCGCGAGCTGGCGGCGTACTTCCTGACGCCGCTAGCCTATGTGTTCATAGCGATCTTCCTCATCGCGCTTGGCGCCTTCACCTTCGAGATCGGGCGCTTCTTCGAAAGCAACCAGGCGGACCTGACGCCTTTCTTTGCCTTTCACCCCTGGCTTTATCTTGTCTTCCTGCCTGCGGTGGCGATGCGCCTCTGGGCGGACGAGGCGAGAGGAGGAACGCTCGAGCTTCTTCTGACGCTGCCTGCACCGGCCTGGTCAGTCGTGCTGGGCAAGTTTCTCGCAGCCTGGACGGTCGCAGGCGCTGCCCTGCTGCTGACGACGCCGATGTGGATGTCGGTGGCGTGGCTGGGCAATCCTGACCACGCCGCCATCGCGCTTGCCTACATCATGAGCTTCCTGATGGCGGGCGGCTATCTCGCCATCGCATGTGCGTTCTCAGCGGTAGCGGGCAACCAGGTTGTAGCTTTCGTCCTGTCCGTCGCGGTCGGCTTCCTGTTCACGGCGGCAGGCCTTCCGCTGATCGCTTCGGCCTTCGGGCCGCGCACGGCTGAAACGCTGGCGGCTTTCTCGCTGCTTACGCATTTCGAAGCCGCACAGCACGGCGTGCTCGAGGCGCGCGCGCTGCTTTTCTACATCGGTTTCATCGCGCTCTGGCTGACGCTCAACGCCATCTGGGTTGGCGCAAGGAAGGGCGGCTGATGCGGCGCAGCGCTTACGCCATCCTTGCCACCGTGCTCGCTGTGGTGATCTTCGTGGGGCTCAACCTGGCCTCGTGGAAATGGCTTGCGCCGGCGCGCCTCGATTTCACGGCCAACAAGCTCTTTACGCTCTCGCCTTCAGCGCAGCTGGTCGTGGGCCGGCTGGTCGAGCCGATCGAACTGGAGCTGGTCTATTCGCGAGGACTCGGCGCCAATGTCCCGCAGATCCGCGCCCATGCTGAGCGCGTGCGTGAGCTGATGCGCGAGATTGCGTCGAGGAATGGCGACAACATACGCATCCGTGAAACGGATCCTCTGCCGTTCTCCGACGATGAAGACCGCATCACCATGGCGGGTCTTTCGCCTGCGCCGCTCGATGGC
>DATBNA010000532.1:0-6910 GCA_036554545.1 Hyphomonadaceae bacterium | reverse complement strand
TCTATGGCGCGGGTCCGCGCATCGGAGAGAGTCTTATCGATAATCGTGATGGGACGGCAAGCCTGCCTGCCCGCCGTCCAGATCATAATGTGTGGAGGCCCGGCCTAGAGTTTCCCGGCATCCTTCATGAGCTCTTTTTTCCGTTCGGCGAGCCGCATCCCGATGTCGTCGAGGTCCATTGAGGATTTCCTCGCCTTGGCGAACATGCCGTCGCGCATCTCTTCCTCATGGACGTGGTGCTTGATCATCTCGCTGAGCACCGTGACCTTGGCTTCCCACATGTTTTCCCCCGGTTTGCCCATCTCGATCTCGGAGATGAGGTTCTTGGCGCCCTGGTGCTCGACATCGGCCTCATCGTGCATTTCGTCGTCGCCCGTGGCTTCGAGATAGGCGGGATAGAAGATCTCTTCCTCGATCCGGGTGTGGACGGTCAGGGCCGTGCAGATCTTGTGGGCCAGCTTTTCCTTCCTGTCGTCGCTGCGGGTTTTTTCGAACTCCTCGAACCATTCCTCGACCTGACGGTGGTCGGCCTTGAGGAGCTGGATTGCGTCCATATCCGGCTTGGCTGACTTGCGGGCTGACCGTCCGGCGGATTCAGAAGTGCGAGGCGTGGGCATATTCGGAGCTCCGTGCTGCTGCGCGACAAACGTCAGCGCTGCACAACGGGTTCCGTTTCCGCCTCGAAAGACGACGTCAAGCCGGACAAACCAATCAAAGGATAGCTGGCCCTCGCCGGCTGCGACTCATTCCCAGTAATAGGGCGTGCGTTTCCGGTTTCCGGTGATGACCTCGTTCATGGTGACGGCGTCGTAGAGGCGGCCGTTCAGCATCACCCGGTCGATCTTGTCCGAATTGCGGATGTCATCCAGCGGATTGGCGTTGAGGATGACGAGGTCGGCCAGCTTGCCGGTCTCGAGCGAGCCGATGTCCGCGCCGAAGCCGAGATGGCGGGCAGGCGTGATGGTGCCGGCTTTCAGCGCCTCGAGCGGCGTCATGCCGCCGCGAACGAAGGACCAGAGCTCCCAGTGGGAGCCCAGGCCTTCCTCCTGCCCGTGGGCGCCGATGGATACCGGCACGCCACGCAGGGAAAGTTTTCTCGCTTCGCGGGCGCTGACGTTGTCGACGAAGTCTTCTTCCGGCGCGGCGGTGCGGCGGACGGACGAAGGCTGGAGGATGTGCGGCGGGACGTGCTTCGACAGGATCGGGTGGGCCCAGACGTCGGTGTGGAGGCGCCAGTAGGGATCGGCGGCTAGACCGCCATAGGTGACCACCAGCGTCGGCGTGTAGGCGACCTTCGTCTGCGAGAACAGGCTGAGGACATCCTCATAGAGCACCGCTTGCGGGATGTTGTGCTCGAGGCTGGTGTTGCCGTCCTGGATGATGGTGATGTCCTGCGTGAACAGGGAGGCGCCTTCGGCCACCACGATCATGTTTTCGGCGATGGCGGCGGCGACGACCTGCTGGCGCTGGTCGCGGCGCGGCTGGTTGTAGTTCTTGATGCCGTGCGCGCCCTGCGCCTTCAGGCGGCGGACGTGGGCGAGGGCGTCTTCGTAGCTGTCGATGCTGGCGAAGCCGAAGCCCTTGGAGCCGTAGACGACTTCCGCGGTCGAATAGGTGCGGGGGCCGATGATGCGGCCGGCGCGCTGCATCTCCGAAGCCGGGAAGGCCTCGCTGGCGCTGTTGGAGGGGTCGAACACCGTGGTCACGCCCAGCGCCAGGTGGGCTATGGTGGACCAGTTGGCGCCAGGCACGATGTCATCGTCGCCCTGCGGGCCGTGGGCGTGGGCGTCGATCAGGCCGGGGATGATGGTCTTGCCGGCGAGGTCAACGGTGCGGGCGCCGGTGGGGACGATGATGGCGCTGGTGGGGCCGATGGCGGTGATCCTGTTGTTGGTGATGACGATCGTGCCGTTGGGAATGACGCCGCCGTCCTGCGCGGCCATGGTGATGATGCGCGCGCCAGTGAGGACGGTTGTGCCTGTCGGCTTGTCGGCGGTGACAGGGATGGCCAGCGAGACGCCGGTCTTGGGCGGCTCGTAGCCTTTGGGCGGGTCCTGGCCCTCGACGGGCTTCGGCTTGGGCGCGCTCGGGATCATGGCCGAGAGCTGGGCCGAATAGAGCGTCGGCCCGAGCGCCCAGTTGAGCTGCCGGCCGCCATTGGACCAGGCAAGATAGTTCGCCCCGCCCTCGCTCGCCCTGGTGACCGGAACCGCGTTGCCTTCGCGGCCCGACGATACATCCTGCGGGCCCGGCGTCAGCGGCATGACATAGGCGGTGTAGTTGTCGCGGAAAGCGACGGTGTCGCCGGCGGGCGACACTTCGAAGCTGGTGACCAGGTCGCCTGTCGCGTGGGTCCGCCTGGCTTCGCCGTTGAGGTCGGCGCTGACGAGGTGCGCCTTGCTGGCCTCGGTGGTCGCAAAATAGATGCGGTCGCTGGAGGCGCCGAAGTGCGGTGATGAACCTTCGCGCGCGACGCGGGTCATCGCCCCGCCCGTGGCGGCGATACGATAGATGCCGGGATCGTCCGACCAGCGGTCGGAGAGCAGGTTCCCGCCCTGGCCTTTCTCGAAGACGATGGTCCTGCCGTCCGGCGAGAAGCGTGGGCGGCGATAGTGGCCGGGGTTGGCGGTGACGGTGCGGAGGCTGGAGCCGTTGGCAGCCATTGTGCGGATCTGGCCGAGGCCCTGGTCGGTCCATTCGACGAAGACGATGGAGCGGCCATCGCGCGAGAAGGATGGGAAGAGCTCCTGTTCCTCGCCACTGGACCGCGTGAGACGGCGCGGCGGGCCGTCGGGCAGCGCCTTCACGTAGAGGCGGCCGAGGCTTTCGAACACGGCCTGCCGTCCATCGGGGGACACCGTCACATAGCGCGGCATCTTCGTTTCGAACGTGTCGGGCGCGACCGCCACCTGCGGCCGCGGCGGATCGATCACCATGCGCGTGTCGTTGACGCGGAACGGGATCACGCTGGAGGCGCCGTCGAGGCCGACGCGACGGATCTTGCCGCCGGCCCAGAAGACGACGGTGCGCGAGTCCGGCAGCCAGTCCATGGTCGGATAGACGCCGTGGACGGCCCAGGTCTCCTGCAGGTCCTGGTCGAGCGCGTCGTAGAGCTTGCTGATCTGGCCGGAGTCCAGGTCCTTCACATAAAGCTTCGACTTGCCGCGCTCGCGGCGGACAAAGGCGAGCTTCTTGCCGTCCGGCGAGGGCGTGGGCCGCACAGCGCCGCCGGCGCCTTGGACCGCTGTGTAGACTTCGCCGTCTTCGAGATCGTAGCGCTCGATCTCGAACAGGCTGGTGTTGGAGTCCTGCGCGTACTGGAAAGTGTTTCCGGGCGAGACGTTGCGCGAGTAATAGACGCCGGTTCCATCGGGCGTGAACGCCGGTTCGCCGAGTTCCTTCTGCAGCGCTTCACTGGCGCGCTTGACCAGCAGAACGCCATCGCCGCCGCCCACGTGGTAGAGCCAGATCTCGCCGGTGCCGAGCGAGCGCTGGGTGGTGAAGTGCTTGCGGGCGGCGATGTAGCGGCCGTCCTTTGTCCAGACAGGCTGGTTGAGCAGGCGGAACTTCTCGCTGGTGAGCTGGCGCTTGTCCGAGCCGTCGGCGTTCATGATCCAGATATTGTCGCCGCCGCCCCGGTCGCTGGTGAAGGCGATCCTTGCTCCATCGGGGGAGAATTGCGGCTGCATCTCGAACGGCATGCCCTCGGCGATCCGTGTGGGCGTCCCGCCCGCGATGGGCATGGTGTAGATGTCGCCCAGAAGATCGAAGGCGATCATGCGCCCGTCCGGGCTCACGTCGATATTCATCCAGGTGCCTTCATCGACGTTGATGTTCACCGGCCGCATCGGGCCGGTCGGGGCGGCGACATCCCATTTCGGCTTGTCGTCCTTCTTCTCTGCGGCAGGCGGCGCCTGTTGCGCCGATGCCGTTGCGACAAAGCCGGCAGCCATCGCCAACGCGAACAGATGAGCCTTCATGGATGGTCCCCTTCGACGTCGCGACCTTAGAAGATCGAGTAGCCGCCGTCGATCACGAACGAGTCGCCCGAGTGATAAGCGGAGGCGTCCGAGGTCAGGTAGACGGCAATGCCGCCGAAGTCGGATGGTTTTCCCCAGCGGCGCATCGGGACGCGCGGTATGACTTTTTCGGCGAAGGCCGGATTGTCCTGCGCGGCTTGCGTCATGTCGGTGGCGATCCAGCCGGGCAGGACAGAGTTTGCCCTTATGCCATAGCGGGCGTGTTCCACGGCAATCGACTTGATCATGGAGATCACGGCGCCCTTGGTAGCGGCGTAAGCCTCGTTGCGGGCGGCGCCTTCGATGGCGGCGAGCGAGGCGACGCCGACCAGCGACCCGCCTGCGTCGCCGGCCTCGGCTCGCAGGACCATGTGGCGGCAGGCTTCGCGGAGGGTGAAGAAGACGCCGTCGAGGTTGACGCTCATCACCTTGCGATAGGTCTCGGTCGGGAACTCGCGGAATGACTTGGCGCCGCCGCCGACGCCGGCATTGGCGAAGACAGCGTCGATGCGCCCGAAGTCGCGGACAACCCGATCCATCGTGTCCGCAACCGCAATCTCATCGGCGACGTTCACGGTGTAGGTCCATACCTGGCCGCCAAGGGGACGAAGGAGTTCGGCCGCCTCGGCGTTGTTCCTTTCGTTCGAACCCCAAATGGCGACGCCTGCTCCGGCTCGCGCCAGCGCGTCGGCGAAGCCCAGCCCGATGCCGCGGTTGCCGCCGGTGACGAGGGCGACCTTGCCGGAGAGGTCGAACGGGGCGTAGGGCATCGAAAGCTCCTGGGTTTGCGAGGTTTGTCTGCCTTGCAGGCTATTTCCGTCAACTGGGGCGCAAGGTTTTGCGGGTCATACCCGCGTGCTAGCCTTGGCCGCAGGAGAGACATCCGCCCATGGCACTGAAGTATGCAGTCCTCACCCTCGCCGCCTGTGCGCTGGCGGCGCCAGCCTTTGGGCAGCTGAAGCAGGGGTTCGGGAAGCCGCTGACCGAGAAGGAGACCGAGGCGGCGATCCTCGGCATCGACATGCAGGGCTTTTCGCCGTCGGAGCGGTTCTCGTGGCGCGAGTGCATCCAGCCCAATGGCGAAACGCTCTACGAGACGCCGGCCGGCGTCGTCAAAGGCAAGGTACTGGTCTCGCCGCTGGGCGAGGCGTGCTTTTCCTACGAGGACAGCGACTATGCTGCTGTCTCCTGCTTTGCGACCTTCAAGTCGGGCGACGGACTGAGGTTCGAGGGAACGGGTGGGGCGCTGTTCATCACCACCAAGGTCATCCGCAATGTGAAGACGTGCAAACCTAGGGACCTGGTGGGTTAGGAACCGATCATGCCGGACGATCAGGGCGCCGCCCGCATGCAGGAATTCATTCGGCGGCTGACGGAGGCGCTCGGGCCGAAGGGCGTCTCGACCGACGCGCATGAAATCGAGCCGCACCTGCAGGACTGGCGGGGCCGCTGGAAGGGCTCGACCCCGGTGCTGGTGAAGCCGGCCTCGACCGAGGAAGCTTCCCAAGCGATGGCGCTTTGCGCTGAGTACGGGCTGCCGGTGACGCCGCAGGGCGGAAATTCGGGGATGGTCAACGGATCGATCCCGCAGGGCGAAGTGCTGGTCTCGCTGAAGCGGATGAACAAGGTGCGGGCCGTCGACGCGCTCAACGACTCGATGACGCTTGAAGCCGGCGTCGTGCTCACGCGGGCGCAGGAAATCGCGGACGAGAACGGACGGCTGTTTCCGCTGGCGCTGGGGGCGCAGGGCGTAGCGACGATCGGCGGGCTGATATCGACCAATGCGGGCGGGGTCGCGGTGCTGCGCTACGGGATGATGCGGGACCTGGTGCTGGGCATCGAGGCGGTGCTGCCGGACGGGCGCGTCTGGAACGGGCTGCGGGGGCTGCGGAAGGACAATACGGGCTATGACCTCAAGCAGCTTTTCATCGGGGCCGAGGGGACGCTGGGCCTGGTGACTGCGGCGACGCTGAAGCTGTTTCCGAAACCGGCTGTCCGGGAGATCGCCTGGGCGGTGGTCGAGAGCCCGAGGCAGGCGGTCGAGCTGCTGGCGAAGGCCAAGGCGGCGTCGGGAGGGGCGGTGACGGGTTTCGAGATCGTGTCTGACTTCGCGCTGGGGCTGGTGCTGAAGCACATTCCCGACACGCGCGATCCGTTGCCGTCGCAGGCGGCGTGGCGGGTGCTGATCGAGCTGTCGCTTCCGCGGGCCGAGGGCGCGCGGGACATGATGGAGGGATTGCTGGCCGATGCGGCCGAGGCCGGGTTGATAGCCGATGCGGTGATGGCCGACACCGAGGCGCAGAAGGCGACGCTGTGGAAAATCCGCGAGAACATCGCGGTGGCCGAGAAGGCGCATGGCAAGGCGCTGAAGCACGATGTCTCCGTGCCGGTCTCGCGCGTGCCGGAGTTCATTGAACGAGGCACGAAGCTGGCGCAGTCGATAGTCCCCGGGGTCGACGTCATTGCCTTCGGGCATGTGGGCGACGGGAACATCCACTTCAACATCACGCCGCCGCAGGGCGCGGACCAGGATGCGTTCGTGGACCGGGATGGGTTGCCGATCTCGAAGGCGATTCACGACCTGATTGTCGAACTCAACGGATCGATCTCGGCGGAGCACGGGATCGGGCGGCTGAAGCGGGATGAGCTGGCCTGGCGGAAATCGCCGGTCGAGATCGAGATGATGAGGGCCGTGAAGAAGGCGCTCGATCCCGAAGGCCGCATGAATCCCGGCCGGGTGCTCTAGCTTCTAGTTGCCCTTCGGAGGCTGCGCGCCCTTGGGCGGACCGAGGCCGTAATAGGCGGCGGCGGCGTCGAGCGGCGGGGCCGCGGGAGCGTTCGGCGTTTCGACGATCGTGGCGCCGTTCATGAGCGCGGCCGCCTGCTGGGCG
>DATBNA010000504.1:0-12538 GCA_036554545.1 Hyphomonadaceae bacterium | reverse complement strand
GCCTGAGCACGGTCTGCAGCCGGTAGAACGGAATGCGGCTGGCGACGTGGTGGACATGATGGACGCCGATCTTGGCGGTCATCCAGCGCAGGACGACCGGGAGGTCGTAGTGGGAACTGCCTTGCAGGGCCGAGTCGACCGAGTCCCAGTCCCTGTGGCGAGCCCAGTACGTGTCTTCGAACTGGTGCTGGACATAGAACAGCCACACGCCGATCGACGCGGCGATCAGCAGGGTGGGCACGTAGACGAACACCACCGCCTGCCAGCCGCCCAGCCAGATCATCGCCACGATGGCGGCCGCGATGGCGAGGTTGGTGCCCATGGCGCTGAGCCACGGACGCCAGCCCTGCTTCATCAGCCCGAGCGGCAGGCGCTGCTGCAGGAAGAAGACGTAGAACGGCCCGACCACGAACAGGACGAGCGGGTGGCGATAGAGGCGATAGCCAAAACGCTTCAGCGGCGTCAGCGCGCGATACTCTTCGACGGTGAGCGTTTCGATCGCGCCGACACCGCGGCGGTCGAGGTCGCCGGATGTCGCGTGGTGGATGGCGTGTTCGCGCCGCCAGCAATCGTAAGGCGTAAGCGTGAAGATGCCGACGACGCGGCCGGTCCAGTCGTTGAGCCAAGGCGTCTTGAAGAAGGCGCGGTGGCCACAGTCGTGCTGGATCATGAAGAGGCGAACGACGAAACCGGACGCCGGAACCGAGAGCAGCAATGCCAGCCACCACAGGCCGGCGCCAACCGCCAGCCAGGCGCCGAACCAGATTGCGGCGAGAGGTGACGCGCTGAGAGCGATCTCGGCGAAGGAGCGCCACGGGTCAGGCCGCTGGTAGGAGGCCAGAATTTCGCGCAGGGGCTGCGCATCAGGCGCAATTGCTGTCACTTGCTCACTTCTCGTTCAGGCTGATCATTCGAGGTCAGATCGGTTGGCCAGCGCACATCCGGCGCGCAACCGCTCCGCTGTTTCGCCGGTCCTTCCAACGTTAGCGGAGCCCTCGATAATGAGAGACTAATGGCGCAATGCGCCTGAAACGAGGCGTCATAACGTCCCGAAAACCCTTGCCTTTGCGGGCGCGGCGGAATTACCTAGCGTTGATAGGGGAAAACCCGGGAAACGGGTTGGCGCAAAAGGGAGACGACTCATGCACACGATATCCGCTCGTTTGCTGTTCGCCGGCGTGGGCCTGGCGGCGCTTGCGGGCCTGCAGACGCCAGCCTCGGCGCAGGGCGTCACCCTGCTCGGCGTCGCCTGCTCAACGCCGCCTCCCGTGCACTGCCCCGCCACGGCCTGCCCTGGCGCCACCATCACCAACTCGGGCAACGCCACGGATCCCAAGACGGGCCGCAACTACTTCCTCGACTATCCATGCGACCTGAAGCCGAACGAAAAGGTGACGCTCGTGCTGAACCTCCATGGCGGCGGATCGCTCGGCAACTGGCAGCGCCACTACTTCCCGATCATGGACTTCAAGGAGAAGTACCGCCTCGTTGTCATAACGCCTGACGCGGGCGTGACGCCGGAAGGAAAGTCCAATCCAGCCAACGGCACCTGGAGCCCGACCACAGACGACCAGCACATCCGCAACATCGTCGAGCAGGTCGAAGGCGCCGTCGGCAAGCAGAACATCAAGGCCTTCTGGCTCGCCGGCCATTCCTTCGGCGGCCAGACCTCGAACCGCTTCATCATGACCGATCCGTTCTTCACCGAGCGCGTCGACGGCTGGGTCTCGCTCTCGGGCGGACGCCTCGGCTCCAAACGCGCCGATGTGCGCGCGACGATCCCGAACCAGGGACCGCCGCGCGCGGCAGCCGCTCCGGGCGCTGCCGCAACACCGGCCGCTGGCGCTGCGCCTCCCCGCGCACCCGGCGCCGCGCCGCCGGCAGGCGGTCCTCCGGGTGGCGGCGGCGCGATGATCGACGCGTCCATCCTTCCCGAGAAGCCGTTCTCCTTCATCTACGAAGCCGGCGACCACGAGTGGACGCACAAGGGCGTGCCGAAGGAATCGAAGTGGGCGCAGAAACTTGGTTGCGGCGCGCAACCCACGACCCCGCGCCAAGTCGTCGATACGAAGGCAGGCTATGTCTATGACTCGAGCCGCCAGGGCGACACGGCCAACCGAATCTGGGGGTTCCTGCCTCGTCCCGGCACGGCGAACATCTGGGAATACCCCGGCTGCAAGGACGGCCGCGTCGTCGCCGACATCACCCGCCTCGACAAGGGCCACACCGAAGGGCTTGAGCCGGCGATCACGGAAGAGATCGTGAAGCTGATGATCTCTGCGAAAAGCCCGTAGCTAGGGGACTGCCAGCGGCTTCGTCAGCTCGGCTTCCTTCGCGCAGGCGGCGACGTCCGGCGCTTTGCCCGATGCGCGGGCCGCTGTGATCTCGGCTTTCGCTGTCGCCATGGCGGCCTGGAATTCCTGCGAGCCCTGCAAAGCGGCAAAAACGCTGGCGCCGTTGGTGCGCGCCGCCTCGATCGCGCTCATGTTGTGCACACCGCAGACAACGCGGCTTTCGCCATAGGCGCGGGCGCGAGCAAGCACCGCCGTCGACCGATCCGGCGCGAGCTGGGCGATGACGAGCCCGGCAACCCACCCGAGCGAGCCGTGGCCTGACGGGTAGTCGAAGCTGCTCGCGAGTCCGTCACTGCGCTCGATGCAGATATTGCCGGGATTGTTCAGATACGGGCGCGTGCGCTGGTAGACCTCCTTCGCGCGTTGCGCGGCTGCGCCCGCATCGGCGGTCGTGCGCGCGATGATACGCGTCAGCGTCGGCGCGTTCTCGGCCGTGAGGTCCGCACCCACTGCGCAGCTGAAATCCTTGAGCAGGGCGGCGGGGCGGTAGTTGTCGTCATTCTGTGCGAGCGCCCAGCGTTCGGAGCCTTCGAGAGAGCGCGTCGCCTTGAAGATCGCCCAGTCGAGATCGTTACGCGGATCGCCGGCCTTTGGCGCGGGCGGGATGGTGGCCATCGCGTCCGGCGTGGTTTCGGCGCTGAGGAAGCCGAGATTGCGGTTTGTCGCAGCGGGCGCCGCCGGGGCTGCGGCAGGCGCCGTCACCATGTTGATCGGATCGGCGGCCGATTGCGCGGCATCGGGCGCGCCGGCGCACGCCACAAGGACGGTCAGCGCAAACGCCATGCCGGCGTAAGTCGTCGCCTCGGGTTTCATGGTCCACATCTCCCTAGTCTCGTCGAGCTATGGCGGTCTCGCTGCTTTGCGGCTTTGTCACCGGCTCGTTGATGCTGTGCCGCATATAGATCAGGACGAGATAGACAAGTCCAATCAGCGGCGCACCGATCACCGAAAACACCGACAGGGCAAGTACGACGGCGTAGGCGGCGTCGGCGGAGGTGCGCTGGCTTTCGTCTATCCCAGCCATGATGCTGAAGACGGCGTGTTCGAGGTTGAAGGCCGAAAGCGTCACTACGATCAGTGCAAGCGGGAGGAGCGTTGCGACGGTCGCTGCCGCAGGCGGCAGCTTCGCCGCGCCGTTGAGAAAGCGCCAGTAAAGCGCAACGCGCCAGAGCGCCACGATAGCCAGGAACCACATGTTGGAGATGCGCGCATTGTCAGGCGTCATAAAGCGCTCGACGGGAATCGCGTAGAGGATCGCCGGCGGCGAGGTCAGCGTCACGAACAGGAGTACGTTGCGATAGCTCCACTTCTCCGGCCGCAGCGGCGCGACGATGATCCAGAGCACGAAGGAAAGGACGAACACGTAGGCGAGCGAGCCGAGGCCAAGCTGCTGCCACAGCGCCGCCCGTTCATTGTCCCAGTAGCGGCCGAGGCCGGCGAGCCAGGTCATGAACAGGCCGAATGCGAGGTACGCCGCATACCGCGTGCGCACGCCCGGCCCCATCGACCGGAAGGTCAGCAGACGGATTTCGTCCTGCAGTATGCCCAGCACGGCGCCCCTCCACCGTCCCAACATTCACGCCCTGTCGTCTGAAGCAAGCCTGTGCCACAAGGCCATGACAAACATAACGGGGGCAGAAAAAAGTGATCGAACGCCAGCTCGACATCGCAACGAAAGACGGGGCGAGCACGACCTTCATCGTTCATCCCGACCGCGGCGGTCCGCATCCCGTCGTCGTCTTTTTGATGGATGCGCCGGCGATCCGCGAGGAGTTGCGCGACATGGCGCGTCGGTTCGCGAGCTCCGGCTATTACGTGATGCTGCCCAATCTCTATTACCGCGCCGGAGAGATGGAGCTGGGGCCGATCAATCCTGATCCGGAAAGCCCGTGGCGCAAAAAGATGTTCGAGCTGATGAACTCGCTCGGCATTTCGATGGTGATGTCGGACGTGAAGGGCATGCTCGATTTCGCTGACAAGGACCCGGCGGCCGACGCAAAGTCGGTCGGCACGGTGGGCTACTGCATGAGTGGCCGGTTCGCGATCTGCGCGGCCGGCGAATTCCCGGACCGGGTCAAGGCGACGGCGTCGATCTATGGCGTCAGGCTGGTGACAGAAAGCGACAACAGCCCGCATCTCATCGCCAAACGTTCGCCGGCGGAATTCTATTTTGCCTGCGCCGAGCGCGACCACTGGGCGCCGCAAGAGATGGTCGACCAGCTCAAGCGCGAACTCAAAGACGCCAATGGCGAGGTGGAACAGTATCCCGGCACCGACCACGGTTTCGCTTTCCCGCAGCGGCCCGTCTATCACAAGGCGGCTGCCGAACAGCACTGGGAGCGGGTGTTGTCGCTCTTCCGCCGCAGGTTGCGCTGAAGACCTGAATTCCGAGCAACACGGATTGCGTCCCGGCGCGGCTTGCCCCATCTGGGGTGGACGGCCTCGTCCCCGAAACGATTGCCCCCTCATGCGCGCATCAGAACGCGCAACGGAGTGACCCATGACCGCCGCTGGACGCCTGCCGCAATGGGCGCAGCCCAGAGAGATGCTCGATCTTGTCCGGCTCTCCGTGCCGGTCGCGTTGTCGCGAGCGTCTTTCATGCTGATGGGCCTGACGGACGCCGTGGTGCTTGCGCGCCACGCGCCGGGGCAGCTGCCGCTCGTGCTCAACGGGTGGCTGCCGAACGGCGTCTTCATGGGTTTCGGCATGGGCCTGATGCTCGGCGTGTCAGTGATGACCGCGGAGCTGAATGGTTCAGGCAAGGGCGGTGATACCGGGCGCGTCCTGCGGCGCGGCCTTTGGGTTGGCGCGCTCTACGGGATTGTCGCCACGCTGGTGGTCTTCGCCATTGCGCGGCCGCTGCTGGATATGCTCGGCTTTCCGCCGGACCTTGCTGAGCCCATAACCGATGTCACCCGCATTCTGGCGGTCGGCACACTCGGCCACATGCTGGGCGTTGCCTGCTCGTTCTATCTGGAGGCGCTGCGCAAGCCGAATCTAGTCACCGCTATCTCGATGGCGGCTGTGCTGCTCAATCTCGTGCTCGACCTGGTCCTCGTGCCGGTTTACGGCGCAGCGGGGGTAGCGTGGGCGACAACAGGATCGCGCTTCTTCATGATGGCGGCGTTCCTCGTCCTCATCTGGTGGATGACGCCGGGCTTCCGGAAGTCCTCGCCGCCGCCGAAGGATGAGTTTGTCCGCCAGAACAAGGTCGGAATCGGCACAGGCATCGCCAACGTCGCCGAATGGGGGTCGTTCAACCTCACCTTCGTGATCGCAACGCTGGTGTCGATAGACTCCGGCACGATCTATGGCCTCACGATCCAGATGATGGGCGTGATCTTCATGATCTATGTTGGCATGGGAACGGCCACCAGTGTGCGCGTCGCGGAGCGCTATGGCCGCGGCGACGCGGTCGGAGTTCGCGAAGCCTCCCGTCTTGGCGTCGTGGCTTCGGCCCTCTTCGGTCTGGTGCTGGCGATGACACTCATCCTGTTGCGAGATTGGGTCGCCATTGAATCGCTCAATGGCTCGGAAGCGGGGTCGGACGGCGCCCGCCTTGTGCCGACGCTGGCGCTGATGCTCGCGTTCGCGGCGCTGGTGACGATATTCGACGGCTTGCAGGCCGTCGGTTCGATGGCGCTGCGGGCGCAGGGCGTAGTGTGGACGCCGACGGTGATTCACGTCGGCAGCTATATTGTGCTGATGTTACCGCTGTGCGTCTGGTTCGCTTTCACGCGCGAGACTGCGCCGCCTGCCACGAACATGCTGTCGGCGGTGCTTTTCTGGCCGGCTCAGTGGTCCGGTGCGATGGGGCTTGGCGTGTGGGGCGTGTTCATCGGCATTGCGACTGCGTCAGTGGCCGCCGGACTGGGCCAGATACTTGCGCTGGAATGGAAAGCGGCGCGCGGCGTCCGCCTGGGACTTCCGCGCGCCGCTTGAGAACCCCGTAGTTCGCCCGAGTGTAGCGAGCAGCCGGGCTTACAGGGCTCTGTCCTATTTCATGTCCTTCATCGCCGTCGCCGGCTTGAACGCCGCCGACGTGCGGGAAGGGATATGGATCGGCTGGCCGGTCGCGGGATTGCGCCCCTCGCGCGCCGCTTTGGTTTTAGCCACGAACGTACCGAAACCGGAGATCGAAACCTGCTCGCCCTTGCGCAGCGTGGCGGTGATCGTGTCGAACACGGCGTCGACCAGGCGGGTCGCTTCCGTGTTCTTGAGACCTGTCGAGTCCGAAATGGACCGGATGAGGTCGGTCTTGTTCATTTGGATAGCTCCGTAGAATCGGCCGCCGTTCACGGCGTCGTTACCGATCAGGCGCGCCGCCTTACGATTCTACAATCCCGATAACCGGCGAAAACCCCGAACTGGTAGCCTATATCCCCAGAATCCACCCCTCTTCCGCGGCAACGGCGGCTTTCTGGGTTTCCCCCAGCTTGTACTCGCCTGCGAACATCGCGCCGAGCTTTCCGCTGGCGTCACGTTCGGCCAGCGCTTCGCATGCGCTGCGCACCTGCGCTTCGTCACGAATCTCGGTCGCCTCGGGACGAGACGCATTTAGCGAGGGAAGAACCTCAGCGACGAGGATGCGAGCGCCTTCGAGCGCCGCATCGTCTAGTTTTCCGAGCGGGACTTCGAACGGCCAAAGCTTCAAGCCGGGAAATTTTTCACGCAGGCGCTCGATCGCCGGAATACCGGTCAGCGTCTGTCCGCCGATGGCGCCAGCATAGGCAATTTTCCACACGGGTTGCGGGCGCGCCTTCTTCGTCTCCATCGCCGCCGTCTCCGCGATGCGGAATTCGGGAATGTCACTCGCCGCGTGCTCGCGCGATTTCTTCACCGACAGCGTCGTCAGCTCGTCTTTCTTCGAGCAGCCCCAGAACGGGAAAGGGCCGTTGGAGATGAGACGGTTCATCCGCGCCGCCAGGGCGAAGCGGTTGTTGGAGTTGTCCGGCTTGTCTTTCATCTCCTTGAGAAGGAATTCGCGGATCGCGCGCCACGGCTCGCCTTTGAGTTTCAGCGCTTCGGCCGTGCCTTTCGGGAATCCGATGGGGAAGTCGACACCCAGCAGCACGCGATCGCCGCGCTTGAGGCAGCGGCCCAGCAGCTCTTCAAGCTCTGCAAGCGCTTTCGCGCGCGTCGGCGGGTTCGACGCCTTGAAGGCGAGCTTCAGGCGCGAGTCCGGCGTCAGCGCGCCGATCCAGATGGAATCTGCGCCTGTGGCCGGCTTGGAGGCGGCGCTCCAGTCCACCATCACGTAGCTGTCGAACAGGCGCGCCATGAGGCGGGGCCTCCTTCCAAACGAACGGCCTCATATGGAGAGGCCGGCAGAACTTTACAGGGAATATGCGCTGCGGGGTTAAAATGTCCCGCGATCGAGGGAGTAATTCAGGCCAGCTTCACAAGCATTTTGCCCGTATTTCCGCCAGAGAAAAGCGCGAGGAAAGCGTCCGGGGCTTTTTCGATCCCGTTCATGACTGTTTCCTCGTAACGGATCTTACCGCCGCTGATCCAGGCAGAAATGTCCTGCAGGAACTCCGGATAGCTAGCTGCGTGGTCAAAGATCAGGAAGCCCTGAATCTTGATCCGCCGTCCGATGATCAACCCCATGTTGAATGGGCCCGGCGGCGGCTTGGTCGCGTTGTAGATGGAGATCATCCCGCAGATCGGCATGCGCGCATGAACGTTGGCATTGGCGATCGCAGCGGTCAGATGATCGCCACCGACATTGTCGAAATAGACGTCGACGCCATTGGGGGCCGCCTGCTTTACCGCCTTGATCAGGCCCATCACGTCGCCAGCGGCGCGATAGTCGATGGCTTCGTCGAAACCGATCGACTTCAGCCAGTCGCATTTCTCCTTGCCGCCGGCCGAGCCGATGACGCGGCAGCCCTTCAGCTTGGCGATCTGTCCGACGAGGGATCCAACCGCCCCGGCAGCGCCTGAGACGAACACCGTCTCGCCGGGCTTGGGTTCGCCGATCCTGAGCAGGCCATGCCAAGCCGTGTGGCCCGGCATGCCGGCCACGCCCAGGAAGGCCTGGGGCGGCAATGATGACTGCGGCAGACGTGTCATACCTGCGGCCGCGGGGGCGGAGGTGAAAACCTCCCGCCAGCCCGCCATCGAGGTCACAAGATCGCCGGCTCTGTAACCGGGATCACGCGAGGCCAGCACCTGGCCCACTGCGCCGCCGGTCATGGGCTTGTCCAGCTCGTAAGGGTCAGCGTAGTTGCGGGCCTCGTTCATGCGACCGCGCATGTAGGGATCGACCGTCATCCAGATGTTGCGGACCTGAACTTCGCCATCCTTTGGTTCGGGCGATTCCACCGTCGCCATTGTGAAATCCGATGACTTCGGTTCGCCGACGGGACGAACTCGAAGCCGCCACTCACGGGATGTTACGGTTGGCAACAACGCCTCCTGTGGTTCGAACTTCGGTAATCCCGCAGAAACAAGCGTTTTTCCAGCCTCTTAACCGTTCTGACGATTGAAAAATCCGGTAACCAAGCTTGATGGCCCTCCGGATTGTGCAGGTGCGTTGATCGGCTATCTGCTCGTGGTGCGCTGAAAGGCGTGTCGGAGGGTGAGTCAGTGAAGCGTACCATCCAAGGGGCCAGAACGGCCACGGTCGTCGGTAGCCACAGCGGCAAGGTCCGTATTGGCGTTGTCGGCGCTGGCGTGTTCGGCGGCTATCACGCCCAGAAATTCTCCTCGACTCCGCATGCCGAATTCGTCGGCGTGTTCGATCTCAATCTCGATGCGGCTTCAAGGCTGATCGGCAAGATCGGCAAGGGCAGCGTGTTCGGCTCGTTCGATGCGCTGGCCGGCGAATGTGATGCGCTGGTGATCGCGACTCCTGCCGTGACTCACGCCGCTCTCACGCGCCGGGCGCTCGACGCCGGCAAGCACGCGCTCGTCGAAAAGCCGCTTGCGCTGACGGGCCATGAAGCCCGCGCGCTCGCCGGTCTCGCACTCGAGCGCGACCTCGTCCTGCAGGTCGGCCACCAGGAACGTCTCGTGTTCCAGGCGATGGGCCTATTTTCGACAGGCGAGCGTCCGCTGCACATCGAAGGCGCACGCGTCGGTCCGGCTTCGCCGGACCATCGCTGCGAAGACGTCAGCGCCATCTTCGATCTAATGATCCATGACCTCGATCTGGCCGCCGAGCTGTTCGGCGCCGAGGTGACCTCGGTCTATGGCCGCGGCCGCAGCGTGCATACGCCCAAGATCGATGAAGCGCTCGCGCTGGTGAAGTTCGCCGGCGGCGGCGAAGCCAAGCTCACCGCCTCGCGCGCCCGCGCCGAGCGTTCGCGCTCCATGCGCATCCAGTACCCGTCGGGCACAGTCGAGATCAACTTCCTCACCCGCACTGTGAAGAACTCGACACCATTCAACATCCGCGCCGACATCTCGGGCATCCTGCCCGACCCGCTGCGTGCCGCGGACGAAGCCTTCCTGGCCGCCATCCAGGGCCGGGATGTTTCGCCAATCACCGGCGGCGTCGGCGCCCGCGCGGCCGCCATGGCAGAACTTGTCGAGAAAAGCGCCCTGAAGCGCGCTCCGGCTGCCGCCGAATTTTCCGCCGCCGCGGCCGCGTAATCCCGCTTTCACTGACCTGTAAGCCGTTGGATCGAATCCAGCGGCTTCGACGTTTCGACGACAAGGAGCTTCCCATGGCCCGCAAGCCGACCCCGCGCGTCGAATACATTACTTTTGACGTTGTCTATGAAGACGGCAGCCAGCGCTCCAATCGGCGTATTCCGGCTGACGTGCTGAACGAACTCGAGAAGGACAAGGCGATCCTCGAAGCACTACAGGAGCAGGATCGCGCGATATCGGAAAAGTCGGGAATCCCGCCGCTCGCAATCAAGTCCTTCAAGCGCAGTCAGAAATAGTCTGCTCCGGACCTGCTTTCTCAATTCGGCGATCTGAGGCTTCCGGCTTGCCGTTGGGGCCGCCGAGGCTCATGCTGCATCCAAAAGGGCCGCCAGCGCCCCGAGGAAACGCCCATGTCCCGGCCTGCAGCAAGCCGGTTTGACCTGTCGAGACGAACGCTTCTTGCGGCGGCGCCGGCGCTTGCTTTCGTTGGCGCGGCTAACGCGCAACAGACTGGCACGCGGCTACAGTCACCCGAGCAGGCCGAACAGGAATTCTACGGCGATTTGCCGCTTGATGCGTGGACCGACACCTACGGGCGCCCCACCGCGAAGGTAACGATCGACGGGCAAGGACCATTCAACTTCCTGGTCGACACCGGTTCGACGACGACCGTTGTCGCTGCGCGCCATGCAGAGCGGCTGAAGATCCCGACTATCGGCACGGCAATGGTCAACGGCACCACGGGAACGGCGGAGATGCCACTCGCCCGTGTGCGCAAGCTGGAGACCGGCGTTGTCAGCCGGGAGGACATCCGCGTAGCGGTGCTTAGCGATAAGGGACTCGCGCGTGAGGATGGCATTCTGGGCGCTGACGTGTTCGCGGGGCGTCGGCTCTCCTTCGACATCCAGGCGAAGTCGGTGCGGGTCGAAGGCTCGCGCAGGCAGACGCGCCTTGCGCCAACCTCCAACCTCCGCGTGCGCAACGGCTTGCTGGCCGAGATCGATGGCCGGATTGGCACCATCCCCGTGCGGCTGATGCTGGATACTGGCGCACAGCATTGCATCGCCAATCTGCCGCTGAAGCGGGCGATCGAGCGGACCTATCCGCGTCAGCCGCGCTTCAACAAGATCCGCGTGGTCGGCGTCACCGGGCATGTGATCATCGGCGACTATTTCGAGCTTCCCAAGGTCGATTTCCGGAAGTTCGCCGTGAAGGATGCCGGCGCTGTCGCGGCCGATGCGCCGATCTTCAAGCTGTGGAGTCTGGAAAAGGACCCGGCCATGATCGTAGGCGTGAACCTGCTGTCGCGCCTGTCCAGTTTCTCGATCGACTATGGCGCAAGGGTTTTCGACGCCCAACTGATGGCGGCAGCCATCGCCCGCGGCGACCTGAGAATGGGTTAGGCGTCGTTCGCCTTGCCAACCGGCGGTGGATCAGTACACCCATCCGCCCAACCTTCCGTCAGCCGGAACCCGTGTAATGACCGTCAAAGTCCGCTTTGCGCCTTCGCCGACCGGCAAGCTGCATGTGGGAAACATCCGCACCGCGCTGGTCAACTGGCTGTTCGCGCGCAGCCACAACGGCGTTTTCGTGTTGCGCATCGACGACACGGATCTCGAGCGATCCACGAAGGAGAACGAGGACGGCATTCGCGAGGACCTGACCTGGCTGGGCCTCAACTGGGACGAGACGTTCAAACAGTCCGAGCGCTTCGATCGCTATCGCGAGGCAGCAGAAGGCCTCAAGGCCAAGGGTTTGCTCTATCCCTGCTACGAGACGGCGGAAGAGCTGGAACGCCGCAAGAAGATCGCTCTCTCGCGCGGCAAACCACCGGTCTATGACCGCGCCGCGCTGTCGCTGACGGATGCCGACCGCAAGAAACTGGAAGCGGAAGGCCGTACGCCGCACTGGCGCTTCAAGCTCTCCGGCAACCGCGCGGAGTGGGTCGATCTCGTGCGCGGGCAGCAGTCGATCGACACGGCGTCGGTGTCAGATCCCGTGCTGATCCGGGAGGACGGCTCGTTCCTCTACACCATGCCGTCCGTCGTGGACGACGTGGACGCGAAGATCACGCATGTGATCCGTGGCGAGGACCATGTCACCAACTCGGGCGCGCAGATCGAGATCTTCCTTGCGCTCGGCGCGCAGCCTCCGGAAATGGCGCACATGCCGCTGCTGATCGGCGCTGACGGGCAGGGGCTATCGAAGCGCCTCGGCTCCCTGTCAGCCGAGCAGCTGCGCGAGGAAGGCTTTGAGCCGCTGTCGGTCCTGTCGCTGCTCGCGAAAATCGGCACGTCCGATCCGGTGGAAGCGCGCGAGAGCCTGCAACAACTCGCATTGGAATTCTCGTTCTCGAAGATGGGTCGCGCACCTGCCCGCTTCGACGAGCAGGAGCTCGCCAACCTCAACGCTCACATCGTTCACGCGATGCCGTTCGAGAAGGTGAAGCCGCGCCTTGCGAAGCTCGCCTATGGCGACAAGGCGACGCCGGAATTCTGGGACGCCATCCGCGGAAATCTGAAAACGGTGGCCGATGCTGCAGTATGGCTGACCGTCGTCTATGGCGGCGGACTCACCGGGCCGG
>DATBNA010000435.1:0-5052 GCA_036554545.1 Hyphomonadaceae bacterium | reverse complement strand
TCAACAACTCATTCGGTGGAGTTTGGCGGGGAGCTCGCGTTCAACTTCCTCGACAGCGAACTGGACGTGCGTGTCGAAACCGTGGGGCTGGTCCTGGACCGGACGCCGCCGGTCGCGAATACCCGGGTCGAGGAGGAGCGCGGAGAAGTCTATGTATCCGACGCCTGGCAGATTTCCGACAGCCTCAAGCTGGAATCCAGCCTGACGGTCGAGACCTCGACCATCTCTCAATCGGGCGATGCGGTGCAGGAGCGGGACTTCACCTTCGTGAAACCGCGGATCAATGCAACGTGGGATACCGCAGACGCCGGCCAGTTCCGGCTGCTGTTCGAGCGGGATGTTGCGCAACTCGATTTCACCGAGTTCGCCACGGCGGTATCGGTGTTCGACAACATCGTCAGCGTCGGCAATCCGGACCTGGAGCCGGAACGCGCCTGGCGCCTGCAGGGCGAATGGGAGCGCCGCTTCGGTTCGAAGGGCGCTGTCGTCCTGTCGCTGTTCCACGAACAGGTTGAGGAGGTGCAGGACCAGGTCCCCTTCATCGTTCCGGCCGACCCGATCGCAGGAACGCCTGAGCAGCGCTTCGACGGACCGGGCAATCTTGGGGACGGGACGCGAACCGGCGTGCGTCTCGATGCAACCGTGCCGCTTGATGCGCTGGGACTGCCGCGCGGCGAACTGCGGGTGAAGGGAATGGCGCAGACCACAAGCGTGGTCGATCCGACAACCGGGGAGGACCGCAGGTTCTCGGATGAACCGGAATGGGAATACTCGATCGATTTCCGCCAGCCCCTGCCCGACTGGAAGCTGCTGTGGGGCGTTCTCTACGAGGACGCGGACGAGACGCAGACTTTCCGTCTGGCGGAACTGCGCTCGCTCGGATGGGACGACCCGCACATCGACTTCTTCGTCGAGACGACGGCGATTGCCGGTTTCGTCGTACGGTTCACGGTTGCAGATATTCTCTTGCCGAACGAGGTTCGTGAGCGGAGGTTCTACACGCCTGACCGGTCGGCCGCCGCCAATCTTTCATCCGTCGAGACCCGGTGGGCCCAGGGAGGCTATGGCACGCGCTCCTACGCCATCCGCGTGTCGGGGAGATTCTGAGGAAGGACGCCCGCTCGACATGTAGGGACATGCCGAGCGGGGCAACGCCGTTCTAGAATTTCAAGAGAGCCGACAGGCCGAGCGAGTCGACGTCGCCGTCGTCGATTTCGTAGCGCGTGTATTCGGCGCGCAGGCGCAGGATCAGCACGTTGAAATTGATGCCGCCGCCATAGGCCATGCCGGAGCCGTCTTCGGAAGCGGTGAAGCCCCCCGCGCTGCCCTCGATCGAGACGTCGGCGTAGCCGATGCGGCCAAAGATATCGACGACGCCCGCAGGCAGCTTGCCCACGACGAAAGCGCCGAAAGCGCTGTCGATGCCGACGTCGACCGAGCCGATGACAGGAACGTCAATGTCATCTTCGTAGAGGCCGAGGGCGACTTCGCCTTCGACGGCGAAGAAGGGAGTAATCTCATAGCCGAGCCGGCCCATCGCGGCGCCGATATTGATGTCCTGGTCGTCGACGTCCGTCTGGAAGATTGTGAGGCCGGCGCCGCCGTAGAGCTGGGCGGAGGCTGAAGGCGCGAAAGCAATGGCCGAGGCGATTGCGGTCGCTGCGGCGAGTACCGTTCTCTTCATGGCGTTTCCCCAATACATCCGCCGCGGGTCGCGGCGCGACGAGCCTAGGGCGGCTCGCGGGGAGCGCCAACAGGTTTAGGGGACGCTCTTGCTTCGCGCTGCAGCAATGACTTCCGCTGCAGCGTCGATGACGGCCTGCGGCGCGTCGCGCTGGATATAGTGGCCGGCGCCGGGGACAAAGCGATGCTGACCTTCCGACGACAGCGCGGCCATTTCGGCGTGCATTGCCTCCCACACGCTGCGCATCGCGCCGCGGTCGCCAGATGTGAAATCCGGCGGCATATCCTTGTCGTAGTCGCCGCGGGTGAGAACGACGAGTGGCATGTCGCCATATGAACGGCGCGAAGCGACGAGCTGTTCGGTGGAGGCGCCGGGCATCGACTCCACTTCGGATCTCGTGGCCTCGATGGCGTCGGGATCGTTGCCGCCGCATTGTTTCGTGAGCGCATCGTCTGGCGCAACCGGCGTCTCGCGCAGCCGTGCGATGCAGTTGAGATCGGCCTGCGCCTTGAAGGCGGCATCCTGTATCTGCTGGATCTTCGGAATGACGGCGCTGAAGCGCGCGAGTTGCCCATCTCCGGAGGGATCGACAAGCACCATGCCAGCAACCTTTTCGAAGTGCGTGTTGGCGAAGAGGCGGACGTGATAGCTGCCCATCGAGTGGCCGATGAGGACGTAAGGCGGGGCGACTTTCGCCGCTGTCAGCGTTTCGTCGAGATCGCGCACCACAGCGGCGGCGTCGCGGGGCATTGGGGCGGGGTCGCTGAGGCCGCGGCCGGCGCGGTCATAGAAGCAAACGCGGGTTTGCGCCCTGGCAGCGATGGCATTGACTATCTCGCCCCAATCCTTGGTCATGGTTCCGCCCGCGCCATAGTCGAGCACGATGGCAGGAGCGCCTTCGCCCGTGCAGGCAATGTTCATGCGGCGACCATCGGGAAGCATTGTCAGTGACGGCGGTCCAAATGAATCGCCTGTTGCAAAGTCCAACGGCGTCGAGGCATCCCCGCGCACAATTTGTCCGCTCCAGCCGCCGTTGGCTGTTTTCGTTCCTTCAAACGCGATGCCGGCCCCGGGGATCGAAAACGACACGTTCTCCGCGTCCCGCGCTATGTTGCGGATCGCGAGCATGCGCCCGTCGCCCATGGCAACCCGGCCAGCGAGGCCAGCGGCCGTATCATGAATGTTAAGCCGGCCCGGCAGGTCCGCATCCGTCGTGTTGGTTGAATACCAGGTGTCCGAATACTGCGCCGTCTCGGGCGACGCGGCCGGATCGCCGCAGGCGGCCAGGCCCAGAAGGGCTGCAAAAGCAGCGGCGGCGGTGCGTTTCATCGATCCTCCCCGGCATCCATGCTGACAGACCATATCAGTGGATCAGGTGTCAGCTAGGTGAGGCAACGCGTTTGAACCCCGGGGCCGTCTCGCTTACCTATGCGGGCATGGAATCGAGCGATCCCGACAAGGTAGAGGATCTGCCGGAAGAACCGGAAACGGAGGAGATTTCATCTCCTGCGGAGGAAGAGCTTGCGCCGGCGGCGCCGGGCGCGCGGCTCTCCGGGCCGGATGTGATCAGGGACAATCTCCGCCGCCTGCCCGGCCGGCCGGGCGTCTACCGCATGTTCGGCGGAGATGGCGAGCTGCTCTATGTCGGCAAGGCGCGCAACCTCAAGGCGCGGGTCGGCAGCTACGCCAAGATCGGCGGGCATACGCAGCGCATTGCGCGGATGATCTCGTTGACGCGCTCGATGGAGTTCGTGGTCACGGCGAGCGAGACGGAAGCGCTGCTGCTTGAGGCCAACCTCATCAAGAAGCTGAAGCCGCGCTTCAACATCATCCTGCGCGACGACAAGAGCTTCCCGCACATTCTCATCCGCGAGGACCATGAGGCGCCGCAGGCGCTGAAGCATCGCGGGGCGAAGCGGATCAAGGGACAGTATTTCGGTCCGTTTGCGTCGGCGGGAGCGGTGGATGCGACGCTGGATACGCTGCAGAAGGCGTTCCTGCTGCGGACCTGCACTGACAATATCTACGCAACACGGTCGCGGCCCTGCATGCTGCATCAGATGGGGCGGTGCTCTGCGCCATGCGTGGGGCTGATCCCGCTGGACGAGTATCGCGACCTGGTGCGCGAGGCGGAGCGCTTCCTCAATGGCGAAGCCGAGACACTGCTGGAGCAGCTCGCGCAACAGATGGAACGCGCAGCGCAGAACATGGATTATGAGCGGGCGGCGCGACTTCGCGATCGCATCCGCGCGCTGTCGGCGGTGCGGCAGAGCCAGAGCGTCAACCCGGAAGGACTGGTCGAGGCGGATGTGTTCGCCATCCATTGCGAGGCGGGACAATCGGCGGTGCAGGCCTTCTTCTTCCGTGCGGGACAGAACTGGGGCGCGACAGTCTGGTATCCCAAGCACGATCGCGAAGACACGCCCGAGCAGATCCTCGCTGCCTTCCTGGCGCAGTTCTATGACGAGCGGCCCGTGCCGAAGCTGATCCTCCTTAGCCACGACATCGAGGAAGTCGAGTTGATGACCGATGCGCTGGAGCTGCGGGCCGACCACAAGGTGGAAATCCGCACGCCGCAGCGTGGCGAGAAGCGCGGGATCGTTGGACAGGCGCTGCTCAACGCGCGCGAGGCGCTGGGACGCAAGCTGGCTGAGACGCAAAGCCAGGAGAAGATCCTTGCCGCCGTGCAGAAGGTGTTCGAGCTGCCCGAACCGCCGAAGCGCATCGAGGTCTATGACAATTCCCACATCATGGGCACCAACATGGTGGGCGGCATGATCGTGGCCGGGCCTGAGGGCTACGAGAAGAACCAGTACCGCAAGTTCAACATCAAGGACGAAGACCTCGAGCCGGGCGATGACTATGGCATGATGCGCGAGGTGATGCGGCGCAGGTTCTCGCGGCTGAAGAAGGAGTGGGAGGAGCTGAACGCGGCGGGTGCTTTGCCTCCCTCGGCGAAGCCGGACGAGGTGGATCGCGAACCGCAGGTCCGCGAGACGGAGGGTGCTCTCTCCACGAGTCCCGCCGTCGAAACAACCCCCTCCGTCTCGGCGCTGCGCGCCGATCGTCAAAGCTCCGCATTGACCCCACCAGTCCTTCGGACTGAGGGAGGCAAACGGCCGCCGACATGGCCTGATCTTGTCCTGATCGACGGCGGGCTGGGGCAGCTCGGCGCGGTGCGCGAGACGGTGGAGGCACTGGGCTACCAGCCTGGCGAACTGAACCTTGTCGCCATCGCCAAGGGGCCGGACCGCAATGCGGGCCGCGAGCAGTTCTTCCGCCCGAACCGTGCACCTTTCCAGCTGCCGCCGAACGACCCGGCGCTCTATTACCTGCAGCGCCTGCGTGACGAGGCGCACCGCTGGGCC
>DATBNA010000398.1:0-6905 GCA_036554545.1 Hyphomonadaceae bacterium | reverse complement strand
AGGCGATGAAGGCGGTCCAGAAACACCAGATGTGGTTCACGCAGCGCGTGATGCGCGGCACGGGCGAGGGCCCGGAGGACAGGCTGACCTGGGAGCGCTGCCTTGCCGGGATGGGCCAGGCGCCGATGCTCTATGGCTGGGCGGTCGCCGGCATGCGCCGCATCGTGCAGACCGGGGATGCGCTGGTGATCCACTCGGAAGGCGGCGGCGAGACACGCATCATCCGCATCGGCGGAGAAAAGCTGCCGGCGGCGATGACATCGTTCATCGGCGATGCGGTCGGGCGCTGGGAAGGCGATACGCTGGTGGTCGAGACGACCGGCTTCCGCGCCGACGACCAGTTCCGCAACTCGGTTTTTGACCGTCCGATCATGGTCGGGCCGAACTCGAAGGTCGTCGAGCGGTTCGAGCGCGTGTCGGCGGGCGAGCTCAACTACCGGTTCACGGTGGAGGATCCGGAGATCTACGCGGGCCCGTGGATGGCCGAATACGCGATGATGGCGAGCAAGGCGCCGATGTTCGAATTTGCATGCCATGAGGGGAATTACGGGCTGGCCAACATCCTGTCGGGCCAGCGCGAGATCGAGCGCAGAGCAGCTGGAGGTGCAGCGAAACGCTGATCTTCGCGTCCCGGCTTGTGTGCTGTTGACACGCTATGGCAGTGGGAGAGAGTTTTCCTGGCTCGAGTCCGAGAGGGGAACAGTATGGCGGGCTTGCTTCGTTTTTCGCTGAGTCTGGCGCTCGCCGCAGCGCTGCTCTGCGCTCCTGCATCGGCGCAGAACTGGTCGCCCAAGCGGCTGGCCGACGGCAAGCCGGACCTGCAGGGCGTGTGGACCAATGTCAGCCTGACGACGCTTGAGCGCAGCTCGCGCTACGCCAGCGTGGTCGTGACCCCTGAACAGGCAAAGGCGCGGGAAGCGCAGGCCGCGGCGGGCGCCGCGGCCGGCGCCGCCCGGACCAATCCGAACCAGGGCGCGCCGGCCGACCGCAATTCGGCCGCGGGGTACAATTCCTTCTGGATCGATTCCGGCACGCGGCTTGGGGTGGTTCGCGGAGAGACCCGCAGCGCCTGGATCAGCGAGCCGAAGGACGGGCGCGTGCCTTACTCGGCCGAGGGCAGGAAGACGTTCGACAAGCTGCATGCGGTGGCGAACGGCGATTTCGACGGGCCGGAAGGGCGCACGCCTGCCGACCGCTGCATTGTCGGCTTCGGCAGTTCGGGCGGGCCGCCGATGCTGAACGTCATGTACAACAACCACTATCAGATCGTGCAGACGCCGGATCACGTGATGATCCTGGTCGAGATGAATCACGACGCCAGGATCATTCCGATCCGCGCCAGTCACGGGCCCGCCGTGCTGAAGAACTGGATGGGGGACAGCAGGGGCTATTGGGAAGGCGATACGCTCGTGGTGGAGACGGTGAACGTCGACCAGAGGAACACGCTGCGTCCTACCGCAGCGCAGTCCTTCTATCTCGGTCCGAACCCGAAGATAACGGAGCGGTTCACGCGGACTTCCGAAGACGAAATTCTGTACGAGTTCCAGGTGGAAGAGCCGACGACGTTCACCGTTCCGTGGCGTGCCGAGATGCCAATGCTGAAGGCGCCCGGGCCGATCTACGAATATGCGTGCCATGAGGGGAATTATGCACTGCCCGGCATGCTTGCCGGGGCAAGGCGGTTCGACGAGCAAGGCAAGAGTTCGGTGCTGAACTACTACGCCAAGGGGCCGCGCTGAGCCTGCAAAGTCTCCGTTATTTGATGTGGTTCCGTTGCGGCGCGCGCTTCTGCGGCAGTTGACGCGGGGCGGGGCGCGGAGGCGAGATAGCGCGTCACGCCGCGTGAAGATGGCGCACATTTTGAGGAGACGGTCATGAAGGCGGCTCTTACGGGCGTGTACGCCCTTTCCACCATTCTTGTGGCATTGATGGCGGCGCCGGCGATGGCGCAGGAGGCGTGGAAGGCGCCGCGCACGCCGGACGGCAAGCCGGACCTGCAGGGAATCTGGACCAACGCCAGCCTCACGACGCTGGAACGGCCGCGGCAATTCCCGTCGCAGGCCATCCCGAAGGAACAGGCCGACCGCATGGAGAAGCAGCGGGCGCAGATGATGGCCGCCTCGAATTCGCGCACCGATCCCAATTCCGGCGCGCCGACCGACCGCAACGCCAACGCAGGCTACAACACCTTCTGGATCGATCCGGGCACGCACTATGGCGTGGTGAAGGGCGAGACGCGTTCGTCCTGGATCGTCGATCCGCCGGATGGCCGCATTCCCTATACGCCGGAAGCAAGGAAGCATTTCGACGACCGGCTGGCGAAGGTGCGCGGCACATGGGACGGGCCGGAGATCAGGCCGCAGGGCGAGCGCTGCATCGTCGGCTTCGGGTCGACCTCAGGTCCGCCGATGGTGAACGTCCTTTACAACAACAACTACCAGTTCGTGCAGACGCCGACGCATGTCGTGATCACGGCGGAGATGATCCACGATGCGCGGGTGATCCCGATCGCTGAGAAGCGCCCGGCGAAGGGCTTCGACCAGTGGATGGGCAACTCTGTCGGCTGGTGGGAAGGCGACACGCTGGTGGTCGAGACGCGCGGCTTCCATCACGACATCCGGGTGCGGCCAAACATGGGCGACAGCTACTATGTTGGCGAGAACCCGACCGTGACGGAGAAGTTCACGCGCGTGGCCGAGGACGCCATCCACTACGAGTTCACGGTGGAGGATGCGAAGGCGTTCACGCGGCCCTGGCGCGCGGAAATGACCTTCCGCCCGAGCTCCGAGCCGATGTACGAATACGCCTGCCATGAGGGCAATTACGCGCTGCCGGGCATTCTTGCCGGAGCGCGGCGCGACGACCGCGAGGGCCGCGTGACCAAGGCGGCCGGCGACGCTGAATGAGTTCTTGAGGGACGGGCAAAGAAGAAGCCCCGGAGATTGCGCTCCGGGGCTTCTTTTGTACTGCGGGATGAAGGGTCAGGCCGCGAAGCCGATCCAGCGTCCGCCGGCGGCCACCGTGACCCAAGTCAGCACGGAGAACAGCGCGATGAGCTTTGCAAGCGGACTCGAGGCTTCGGCCTTGCCGGCGTAGATCTCGTAGCCGTAGAGCGCCGCAACAACCAGTGAGCCGGCGACCGTACTCCAGTAGGTAATCGTCTCGTAGATCGTGTCGTAGTTGTTGAAGCCTACGATCCAGTACATCACGAAGACGCCGCCGAAGAACAGGGCATAGGCCGCCGCTGCAAGCCAGCGAGTCCGCACGCCGTATATCAGCAGGATGGCGTAGGCCGCTGTGATCACGTGGATGACGCCGGGCGCGGAGATTGAATCCGCCCCCAGCACGCCGATCGCCAACAGCCACAGAAGGAAGGCGATCCCGCTTGCGATCAGGACCGGCGTCGACGTCTTGCCATCAGCCTTGGCGACGGCGCTGGTGACGCCGAAGCTGAAGATGAGCGCTGCAAGCAGCGACACCATCTTCGAGAAGAACGGCACGGACTTGTAGAGTTTGTCCGAGTTCAGCATGCCGATGATGATGCCGGTGAAGAGCACGATGGCGAGGCCGGTGATCAGCCAGGGGCGCAGGTTGCGCTCGAGGGTCGCCGGCTGCTCGGTGGTGAGGCCGGCGCCCATGAGGCGCAGGTTGAGCAGGATGACCGCGCCGCCCATCAGGCCGAGCCCTACGAGGTGCAGCGCGCCGAAGGGCGCATAGACGTCCTGCAGCATGGAGATCGGCCAGATGTCGGGCATGCCGGTTACGAAGTCGGCGGCTCCAGGGAAAAGCTTTTCGAAGGTCATGGATCAGCCCTCCTGGCCGGGAGCGGGTTGGGGCGCCGCGCCGTCGGCAGGCGGTTCGTCGGCAGGATTGGTCGTCTCCGCCGGATCGCCTTCCGGCGTAGCATTGTCGGTGCTCGTGTCGGGCTCGGCAGTTTCGCCGCTTTCGACCGTGCCCTCGCCGGCGCCCTCCTCGAGATAGGATAGCGCCTGTTTGCATTCCTGCAGCGTGTAGACGAGCGAGCCTGGCTCGGTCTTTTCGCAGTAGAACCAGTCGTAGGCGATGAAGCGGCCGAAGATGATGACGAAGAACCAGCACGTCATGGAGATCGCGCCGGAAAGCCTCACCGCCGTTGGCGGCTTCTCCATCGCGTCCCATTCGGCCTGGCTCTTCTGAACCTTCTGGTGGAACCAGAAAATGTTGATCGCGGCGACGATCAGGAAGACCATTTTCAGGCGGAACCAGATGTTGTGGTAATACATCAGCGGGTCGCGGCCGAGGAATACCAGGAGCCCAGTGATGATCATCACGGCGAAGGCGATCGTGGTGATCGGCAGGACACGGTCATTGAGCCTTGAGAAGGGCATGTTGCGGAACGCAACGCCCATCATCCTGAGATCGATGAGCCAGATCGTTCCGGCGAAGAACATGACCGTGAGCACGTGCGTGCCCTCGATGACGTTCCACATGTTGAGAGACTCGTGAAGCTGGTGCGACCAGGACTGGCCGTCCGGCGTGAACCGGCCGAGGTCCTCCCGAATCCAGTTTATGAAATCATGGAACAAGTCTTCTACTCCCCTCAGCGCGGGTAGCGCGCCCGCTTATTCAGTCCCTTGTCATTCCTAGGCCCAGAAGACCGCAGCGCAATGCGGCAAGACTCCTTCGGCCTTTTTGATCTCAGTCAATGCATCGCCAGCGGCGGGCTGCTCCCTCAATTGCCGATGATGTAGTGAGAGTGGCATTGGGTGCAGGCTTCGTAGATGGCGCTGCCGGCCTTGAAGAATGCTTCCTTGTCGCGCGCTTCAGCCATCTCGTGCGCCTGCATCGCAGCGTCATAAAGGGCATGTGTCGCGTCGATCCAGCGCCGGTCATCGTCTGCCGGACGGCCGGGCAGGAGAAGGAGGTTGGAAGCTTCAGCCAGCGTAACCGCCGCATTCGAGGCGTAGCGCCAGCCATCATCGGTGTTGGGGAAAAGTTCGTGCGTGCCTTCGGCGTTTATGAGCCAGCCCTGTGCGAGCCAGATGCCGTCGGCGGCGTGGTCGATCACATGCGCCATCAGCTCCTTCATCGGCAGCTGAGTCCGATAGTCGGAGGCGGCAACACCGGCGGCGGTAGTCGTTGCGGTGGCGGCGGGTGATTCGACCTTTTCAGAACAGGCGGCGACAAGCGCTGCCAGCGCTAGCCCCAGGACCATGCGGGTCATCATTTCTTCCCTCGGTTGCCTGCATCGGCGCTCTTCCCGGGCCTGACGCAGCGGATCTGTATACAATCCTCCACCTCACCGAAGGCTAGCCGCCCAGAGGAGCGTTAGAAATGGTCTCGGTGTCGCACTTACCACTGTTACAACGAATCGCAGGCGCGGCATCCGTCGGCCCGAACTGCCCTTTTCCCAAGGGGACAAAAGGCTCTAGACAGTCATAGAAACCGCCCCGTTTTCGCGAGCTGGCGGACCACTCGAAGGGAGAGGGACGTGAACATCATTATGCGACGCATTCGGGGGGCCGGGGCGGCCCTCGCCCTGGCGCTGGCGGTCACGGCCTGCGCGACGCTGGGGGCGCCGAAGGTTGCCGATCCGGCGGTGTCCTCGCTGGTCAAGGGCGACGCGGTTGCGCTGGGCTTCGATCCGGCCAAGCTCAACGACATCCGCACGGCGCTCAACGCCGATGTGGCGAGCGGCAAGATTCCCGGCGCCTATCTGGTAATCTCGCGCCACGGGCAGGTCGCCTTCTCCGAAGGCTTTGGCGTGCAGGGCCCCGGCCAGACCGCGCCGATGACTGACGAGACGATCTTCCGCGTCTTCTCGATGACCAAGCCGATCGTGACGGTGACGGCGATGACACTGGTCGAGGAGGGCAAGCTCTCGGTCGACGATCCGGTTTCGAAATACCTGCCGGAGTACGCAAACCTCACGGTGATGCAGCCTGACGGTTCGACCAAGCCGGCGCAGACGCCGATGCTGGTCAAGCACCTGATGGCCCACACTTCCGGCATCATCTATGGCTTCATCCAGCCCAACTCCCCGCTCGGCAAGATGTATGCCGCTGCAGGCGAAGGCGATCCCAGCAAGACGGCGCGCGAGCAGGCGAGAATCTTCGCCAGCCTGCCGCTGGCGGCCGAGCCGGGAACGGCGTGGAACTACTCGCGCTCGACCGACGTACTGGGCGCAATCGTCGAAGTTGTTTCCGGCAAGCCGCTCGATGTTGCGGTGAAGGAGCGAGTCACCGGCCCGCTCGGCATGACCGACACGGACTTCTTCCAGCCTGCAACCAAGTCGGCGCGCTTCGCGCAGTCGAAGACGCAGGACCCACTCTACTATGACTACACGGTGCGCGTGCCCTTCCTGCAGGGCGGCGGCGGCATCTCCTCTACGCCCGAAGACTATATCCGCTTCGCCGAGATGCTGCGCAACAACGGCGAATATCGCGGGGTGCGGATCATCAAGAAGGAAACACTGGACCGCATGCGCCAGGCTGAGACCAATCAGGCGATCCGCCAGAAAGGCCTGTTCTTCCCGGCGATGCAGCCGGCTGTCGCCAACTCCATGGAGTTCGGCCTCGGCTTCTCGCTGGTGACAGACGACACCAAACAGCGCCCCGGCAACGGCACATTCTCCTGGAACGGCATCGCCGGCACCGAGTTCTGGGTCGATCCCAAGAACGACCTGGTGATGGCCTTCTTCATCCAGGACCGCGCGCTGCTGGCTGAATACCAGCGCAAGAACCGCACCTGGATCTACGACGCGCTCGTGAAGCCGTAAGGCCAGCGCGTAGCCAGCTCAAGACAGAAGGGCGGCCAATTGGCCGCCCTTTTTTGGTTGCGCCCATTCATCCGCCGTTCGGCTTCGATGCGCGATCAGCCTATAGTTCTGAAGGCTCAGGTTGGGGTCGGCCATGGCTGAACTGACG
>DATBNA010000363.1:0-3395 GCA_036554545.1 Hyphomonadaceae bacterium | reverse complement strand
TCCGGCGAGGCAACGAGACTCCAGGTCCCGCCTGCCTCGGTCACCGTCTTCTCCCACTTTGCCAGACGCTCAAAGTATTTTTCTGGATCGGCGGAATTCGACTTGATGACATTAGCGGCGATCACGTGGATGCCGGCAAGGTCGAGCTTGATGTCCGATGTGTCGCAGCTTCTGCTGTAGTCATCGACCATGTCGGAGAAAAGCACGATGTAGCGGGCAGCTTCGGGCCGCTGGCGCAGCTCGAAAGCGGCCTGGGCGATCGCGCCGTGGATATCGGTGAACTTCGCCGACTTGACCTGTGATGCATAGATGTTGAGCTGATCGAAGAGTTCTCGCTTGGCCGTGTCCGCCATGCTCGGCGTCTCCGGCAGCTGGCGCTGCAGGATGATCTCCTTCTCGGAGAACGAACAGGCGCTGATCTGGCTGGCGCCAATCCAGTCGCCCGGCTGCAGCTCGGTGATGAGCAGGTTGGCGTACTTGGTCGCATCCGGCACGGCCTTCACATAGGTGCCGGACACGTCGAACACCACGAACACCGAGCGGTTGGTCGAGGTGACGAGCCCACAGGAGGAAAGCGCCACAAGGCCGAGCGCGCAGGCTAGCGCGAGCAGACGTCTCATGCCCGTTTCCGCTCCCGTTCGCGTGGATGCTGTTCGGCCATTGGCGCGAGGAAATCGTCATCCTCTGCGCGCGACGCTTCCGCTTTCTTCTGTTTGCGTTCTTTGGCCGGTTTGGTGTCCCTGTCACCCGAGCGGCCGAAGAGCCGCGCAATGGTCTGGTGAGGCGCCCCGATCGTCCTGAAGATGAAGGCGAGGACGAGCAGCGAATAACTGCCGACTATGCTCACCATGAAGACGGAGTTGCGTATGATCGTCTCGAGCGGCAGGGCCGCCGCCGCGAGCAGCCATGGGATTATGGCGGCGAGGATGAGCTGGGCGATGGTCGACAGCGCCAGTCCGTCGTTGCGTGGATCGTTCTGCGCAGGAGCAGGCTCTTCCGCGGCCGTGGTCGCGGCGCCGTCGGCAGGTAGAGGCGCCGCCACCGGCGGCGCACTTAAGGCCTGGACGGCGAGATCGCGGGTTTCCTGCTGACGTTCGATGATCTGCTCGCGCACGACCGACAGCGTCATCTCCAGGACCGAGAAGGCGGCGAGGAAGCCGAACGCGACGAAGAACATTATCTTGCGTCCGCGGTCCGGCATGGAGTGGAAGGCGGGGATCAGGCGTGTGAAGCCGGCTGAGTCCATCAGCACGATGCCAGCCACGAATTCGAGGAAGATCACGATCATCGCCGCGAAGGTCGGTAGGCCGATGCCGGCGATGCGCGCGCCTTCGCCCACGATCTCGGCCATCGGGCGCTCGATCAGGAAGAAGTTGAGGAACACGCCCGACAGGGCAATGCCCGTGATCAGGATCGCGATCAGCCAGGGAATAATGATCGAAGCCTGCGCAGCGATCTTCGTCCGGTCCGGGGACTTCACGATCAGTTCGAACTCGGTGAAAGCCTTGTTGACCTCGTCGACGCCCTGGTTGAAGCGCCTTTCGGTCTCGCCGAGCTTGCCGGCGACTTCGCGCAGGCGCGGTCCTTCAGTCTCGATGGCTTTCAGCGCCGGGCGGAACTCGTTGAGCTGGGCCCGCATCGTCTGGCCGGTGTTCTGGGCGATGCTTTTCTCGATCTTGGAAAGGTCGCGCGATCTTTCCATGGAGGGCAGGGCGGCGCGGAAGGCGCGCTCGGCCGTGTCTTCCATATTGACGTCGGAAATGATTGCGGCGCGGGCGGCGAGCGCCTCGGTGCTCTTGTCGAGCTTCTGGACGATCGGGACGATCTCTTTCGTCAGCCTGGCCGCGCGATGGCCGATGCGGTCCTCGAGAACCAGCAGCCGGTCCTGAAGTTCATCGGCCCGATGCGAGGCGATCCTTTCGTTGCAGTTGGCGCGCGCGTTCTGGCCGTGCTCCTTCAGCCAGACGCCCCAGCGTTCGAAGACGCCGCCGAGAAGGAAGATTGCGAACAGAAGCAGCAGGACCCAGTTGGGAATTCCCGCAAAAAAAGCGCCGCTTAGGAAAGCGGCGACGCTCGACAGATTTTCCACAGCGCGCCCTTCAGCTACGTGTGCCCGGCCCCTCTCAGCTCACCCGAAACGGATTCACCGTACTGATACAGGCGGGAATGTGGCAAGGACATTACGCTTGGGACACAAAGCGAATAAAAGCGCCATGGCGCAGGCGTTTAACGAAGCGGAAACCAATTTTCCTGCGACAGGCTGGCGCTAATCCAGCCGTGCTTCGTAGGCGGCGATCAGCTCTTCGAAGCGACCAAGACGCTCGAGCAGGCGCGACAGGATGCCTGGCGTGATGTTCCTGCGCCCGCCTGCGGCAATCTCCACGATCTCGCGCCGCCCGGCTTCGAAAAAGCCGATGTCAGAGCGCAGTTCGTCGCGCTCGCGATGAAGGAATTGCAGGGTCGCCTTTCTCACTTGGAACTCCCACGTTGCACGCTTGATCAAGGGATGGCGGTGGGGATGGGTTCCTCATGCGAACCGAACGGCGCCTAAAATCCGCTTGAGACTCCGGGCATTGGCAAGGCAAGAGGTAGGCGGCTTCAGGCCCGGACCATCATGGACGAATCTGGCCGTTGCCGCGCACGACATACTTGAAGATCGTGAGTTGCTCTGCGCCGACGGGCCCGCGCGCATGGATGCGGCCGGTCGCGATGCCGATTTCGGCGCCCATGCCGAATTCGGCGCCGTCAGCGAATTGCGTCGAGGCGTTGCGCATGACGATTGCCGAGTCGACTTCGGCCAGGAATCGTTCCGCGGCTGCATCGTCTTCCGTGATGATGCTTTCGGTGTGCTGCGAGCCATAGGTGGCGATGTGGTTCATCGCGCCTTCGATGCCGTCGACGACGGCTATGGAAAGTATCGGCGCCAGATATTCCGTCGTCCAGTCCTCGACGGTAGCCGCTTTCATCTGATGGATGGCGCGGGCGCGATCATCGCCGCGCAGCTCGCAACCGGCGGCTTCGAGCGCCCTTGCGATGCGCGGTAGCAGCTTCGGCGCCACCGAGGCGTCGATCAGCATGGTCTCGGTCGAGCCGCACACGCCGACGCGGCGCATCTTGGCGTTGACGGCGATGCTCTCGGCCTTCGCGGGGTCGGCCTTCTCGTGGATGTAGGTATGGCAGAGGCCTTCGAGGTGGCCGATGACTGGCACACGGGCCTCTTCCTGCACGCGCGCCACGAGGCTCTTGCCGCCGCGCGGGACAAGCACGTCGAGCTTGCCGTCGAGTCCGGCCATCATATAGCCGACGGCTGCGCGATCAGGTGTCTGCACGAGCTGGATGGCGTCTTCAGGAAGGCCAGCGTCCCCCAGGCCGGCACGCAGCGCACCCGCGATGGC
>DATBNA010000324.1:0-8883 GCA_036554545.1 Hyphomonadaceae bacterium | reverse complement strand
GTCCTGCGTCAGGAGTATGTCGACTGCGTCGGAAGCCGGATCAGCGATGACCGGCCCCCTTGATGTCGGCTTTGGCTTCCTCGACAGGCTCGTCGCCGCCCTTCCAGTCGGGCTCCTCGTAAGCGCCGTCATCCTTCGGCGGTTCGTCGGCGCCGCTGGCGGGCGGCGCGCCCTCTCCGCCGGTCGCCTCGATCACTGGACCCTGTCCGGGAATTTCTCCTGGAAGCGGTGCGAACGTGACAGTCAGGCGATAGGTCTCGACAGGCGGAGCATCGAAGCGCGAAGAGAACTCGACGCGCTCGCCCGGTCCAAGCGACGGCACGCCGAGCGGCTCGGTCCATTCCTTCACTTCCTTGCCGTCCTCGTCGCGCAGCACCACGCGAAGCTGCGGCGCGTCGCGGCGTTCTTCACTCTGGTTGACGGCTTCGCCAGTGACGGTGAGCACGGGCGTCGTGCCGTCGAACGATCGCTTGGCGTTGACGTTCTCCAGCACGAGTCCGAAACGGTTCACATCGAGTCCGACAAGGCGATAGAGCGAGGCCGCCTTCGGGAAGGCTTCGGAGACCTGGTCGCGGAACAGCACGGCGCCGATCGCAAGGCCGCCAAACAACACGAAGGCTACGCCCCAGGCTATCGCGGCGGCGCGGCTGCGTTCGCGTTTCCTGCGTGCGTGCTCGCGGGCGCGGAATTCGGCATGCGGACCGGCGCGTGCAGCGGAGTTGGCTGCGGCTGTCTGGCGCAGGCGCTCGACCTGTTCGCGGGTGAGCCCTGTATTCTCGGCAGGCGCCGCTGGAGCGCCTTCTTCGTGCGCTTTTGCGAACCAGGAATGCCCGCACGAGGCGCAACGCACCCGCCGGCCGGCCGTCCCCACAGCGGAGTCGTCGGCGAAGTAGCGCGTTTCGCAGGACGGGCAGACGAGGATCATCGCTCTATCGGAATCACAGGACCGGTTAATATAGTCCAATTCGCCCCCGAATCTGACCCATCTGGGGCGTCTAAGGAAGACATGCGGGACCGCAACGACAGCCTGGATGACCCTGCGGTCCGCTTTGACCGTGTAAGCCTGTCTTACGGGCCAAATACGGACGTTCTTGCTGATGTATCGCTTCAGCTTAAGCCCGGGTCCATGACTTTTCTCACCGGCCCCTCCGGCGCCGGCAAATCCACGCTGTTAAGAATGGCCTACCTGGCGTTAAGGCCGACCAACGGCCGGGTTTCCCTCTTCGGCATCGACACCTCCAGGCTGAACCGCCCCACCCTGGCGCGGCTCCGAAAGCGTATCGGGGTTGTGTTTCAGGAATTCCGCTTGCTGGATCATTTGACCGCCTACGAGAACGTTGCGCTTCCGCTCCGTGTTCACGGCGAGAACGAGAAACAATACCGCGACAACGTCATCGAGCTGTTGCGATGGGTGGGGCTTGGCGACCGGCTGGATGCCCGCCCCGAAACCCTCTCGGGCGGCGAAAAGCAGCGCGTGGCCATCGCGCGCGCAGTCGTCAGCAAACCGGATCTGATCATCGCCGACGAGCCTACCGGGAATGTCGACGAAGAGATGGGCGAGCGCCTGCTGCGCCTGTTCCGCGAACTCAACAAGAGTGCAAAGACGACGATACTGATCGCAACGCACGACCTTGCGCTGGTTCGCAAGGCGCAAGCCGACGTGCTGCGGCTTGCCGATGGCATGGTGTCCCGCGTTGTCGTGCCTCAGCATGCGGAAGCGCCGACATGAAACCGTCGGGCGCGCCCCTCCTGCCACGCGAGGACGCACGCGAAGCGGCGCTGTTCTTCGTCGTGTGCGCGCTGTGCTTCCTTGCGGCGCTTTCAGGCCTTGTCGCGCGTTCGGCCTATGCCGCGGCGGATTCGTGGACAGCACAGGTGACAGGACAGATTACCATCCGCGTGCGTGGCGGCGATGCCGACACGGCGCGCGCGGTCGGCCTGACGGCGGCGACGCCAGGCGTTCTCACTGCACGGTCGCTCTCGCGCGCGGAATCGGAAGACCTGCTGCGCCCATGGCTCGGCGCTTCCGGCGTTCCCGAAGACCTGCCGCTGCCGCATCTGATCGCCGCTGAAGCATCGCCCGGACAGGCCGGCCTCGCGGACAGGCTCGGCCAGGCGCTCTCCGCAGCAGGCATCGATGCGACGGTGGACGATCACGTCGTATGGTCGGACGACGTCAGACGGGCGACCGACTCTGCCGGGCTGATGGCTATCCTGGCTGTCGCGCTTCTGGGCGCGACCGGCATCGCGGTGATCGCTTTCGCCACGCACGCTACCCTGCTGGCGCGGCGCGATATCGTAGAACTGCTGCACCTTTCCGGCGCCAGCGACGGATTTATTTCGGGCCTTTTCGAGCGGAGATTCCTGATGCTGGGGGTCCAGGCCGGTACGGTGGGCGCCCTATTGGCGTTCGGCGCGGCGGCGTTCATCCTGTTCGCCGTGAAGCAGGCGGACCAGCATGTCTGGCTCCTGCCCCAGTTGTCGCTGTCGCTGGCCGACGGGCTGATACTGGGGCTGGCGCCGCTGCTGGCGGGGCTGGCGTCCATGCTGGCGGCGAAGCTGACTGTGATGCGGTCGCTGTCCGGCATGGTTTGAGGGATGTGTTGAAATGGCCCGCCGCTTGAATGGGCGGGGCTGATTGGTGGTCTGAGGTTCTTGCGTACGCTTGTCCGCATCGTCGTCGTCGTCCTCGTCCTCGGCCTCCTCGTGGCCGGCTGGGACTTTTCGCGTTTTGTGGCGCGCGCCGACCATGCCGTAACGCCCGATCCGCCGATCGACGCCCAGGCCGTCGCGGCCCTTACCGGCGCCTCCAACGCCCGCATCGTTTCCGCCGTCCAGCTTGCCGATTCCCTCCAGCTTCCCCTGCTCATCTCCGGGGTGCACGTCGACACCCGGCCGGTCGACATCGCGAAGATCGCCGAGGTCGACGTCGCCGAGGTGCAGTGCTGCGTGACGCTCGGGCGCGCTGCAGCGACCACTGAAGGCAATGGCGCCGAGGTCGCCGAATGGGGCCGGCGCCATGGCGTCACGCGCATCATCGTCGTAACGTCGGAATACCACATGGACCGCGCGTTGCTGGAGCTGCGCCGCGCCATGCCGGAGGGCCACTTCATTCCGCACGCCGTGACCACCACGAAAGTCCGGCCCAGCGACTGGCACCGCGATCCCGAGACGGCCAGGCGGCTGCTCGAGGAATGGGCGAAGTTCCGCATCGCCTCGTTCCGCGCCGGCCAGCCCGGCCCGATCGCTGCTGCGCCGACAAGCCGGGGCCGCGCGGGATGAACTTCCTGCGCTCACTCGTGTTTGCGATCTGGTTCTATGCCTCGATGGTGGCGGTCGGGGTGGTCTGCATGCCCGCGTCCATGGTGTCGCGCAGCGCGGCGATGAACGCGATCCGCCTCTGGGTGGGAATGCAGCGTGTGGCGCTGCGCGTCGTTTGCGGCGTCAAGACGGAATTCCGCGGCGTCGAGAACCTGCCGAACGGCCCGTGCATCATCGCCATGAAGCACCAGTCGACCTACGACACCCTCGCGCCGTTCCTCTTCATCCAGGACCCGGTCTACATCCTGAAGCAGGAGCTGCTGCGCGCGCCGGTGTTTGGCGTCTACGCCTCGCGCGTCGGCATTCCGATCGACCGCGGCGGGCGCGTCCGCACCATGAAGGCCATGCTGGCTGCGTCGAAGAAAGCGATCGAGGAGAAGCGCCAGGTCGTGATCTTCCCCGAAGGCACGCGCCAGCTGGTTGACGCTCCGGCCGATCTCAAGCCCGGCGTGGTGGCGATGTACAATGATCTTGGCGTGCAGTGCGTACCCGTCGCGCTCAACACCGGCCTGGTGTGGAAGAGCTTCTGGCGGCGTCCCGGTCACGTCGTCTTCGAAGTGCTGAAGCCGATCGAGCCGGGCCTCGACCGCCGCGCCTTCATGCAAAGGCTGAAAGATGCGCTCGATCCGGCGACCGCACGTCTGGTGGCGGAAGGCCGCGCTGCGCAGGGCAAGCACGCCGAGCCGATACCGCCGGTGATCGCAAAGCCCGTCGAGCCGGGAGCATAGACTCTCTCCCCGAACCGCGAGACGCAACGTGGCCTACCGATTGAGGCGGCGGGCTTTAGCTCAACTCCCGCCGATCAACCGACACACCACCAGCTGCAGCAATTCGCCGATTGCTGACGTTCCCGCCAGCATCTCAGGACAAACTCAGCGCTTAAAACGGCCGAGGAGAAATCGGGGCTTCAAACGATCTTGCTAGGAAGCGCTGGCATAGCTGTCGCGCCGATACCTCAACATCTGGCCTGATCCGGCGCCGGTGTAGGCGCCGTCGGACCAGGCCACCGCGCCGTTGACGATGACCAGCGTAACGCCTTTCGACAGTTGCTTAGGATCGTCGTAGGTCGCAGCGTCCGCGATCGTGTCGGGGTCGAACAGCACCAAGTCGGCGTGATAGCCGGGCGCGATGCGGCCGCGTTCCTTGAGCCCGAACGTCTCGGCCGATATGGACGTTATCCGTGCGATGGCGTCCTCGAGCGTCAGGATACCGCGTCCGCGCACATACTCACCGAGCAGTCGTGGAAAGGTCCCGAACAGGCGCGGGTGCGGTTTGCCGTTGAGTGTCGGTATGCCATCGGAGCCCACCATCATGCCGGCGTGACGAAGGTTGGCCTCAATGTCGGCCTCGTCGATGATGAAATGGATGCAGATCGTACGGTCGCCCTTCGGCGCCGAGAGAATGAGACGCACGGTATCGGCGATGTCCTCATTCCGGTCCGCTGCGATGTCCTTCAGCATGCGTCCTTCGAACTCGCGGAAGGCCGGACAGTTTGCGATGCGGATTGTCTCCGCAAAGTCACGGTCGATCCTGTCAAGCCGGAAGTACTCGACCATGCGGCCGCTTCCGGCCGTGTAAGGATAGACATCAAGCGTCACTTCTTGTCCGGCCGCCCGCGCGCGGTCGACCATCTGAAGCGACTGCCGCACCTTTCCCCAGTTGCGCTTGCCGGCCGACTTGTGGTGCGAGATGTGTGCGTGAACGCCGGCGCCGCGTGCAATCGCCAGCGTCTCCTCCACGGCTTCGAGCAGGCGGTCGCCCTCATTGCGCATGTGGGTGGTGTAGAGTCCGCCATAGGCCGATACCTCACGAGCCAGCTCTATCACTTCCTCGGTGTTGCTCCAGCGTCCCGGTCGATAGATCAGGCCCGTCGAGAAGCCACACGCACCCTGCTCCATCGCCTGCGCCACGAGCTCGCGCATGTCCGTGAGCTCGGCCGCCGTGGGCGTTCGTTCGTCCATTCCCATCACCTGGGCGCGAACCGTGTTGTGCCCGACCAGCATGATGGAGTTGATCGAAGGACGCTTTGCCAGGACGGCGTCGAAATAGCCTTGGAGGTCCGAGAATTCGCCGGCGGCGCCGGTGATGATGCCGCCGCTTGCGGGGCCAGGATCTTCGCCGGGCCTGGCAGGTATCGCGCTGAATCCGCAATTGCCGCACACGCAGGTGGTGACCCCCTGCGACAGTTTGAAATGCATATCGGGATAGCGGATGAACGCGCCGTCGTCGTGGCTGTGCACGTCGATGAAGCCGGGCGAGAGGCACTGTCCCCTGGCGTCGATCTCCCGCCGCGCCGGCGTGGAGCCAGATCCGACGCTCCTTATGCGGCCGTCCTCAATCTCGACATCGCCCTCGAACGCGGCGACGCCGCTGCCATCCAGGATACGAGCGTTGCGGATAATGATGTCGACCGCCATGCCGTCCTCACAGTCCGTAGATCGCCGGCCGCGTGCGCAGCCATTCGCCGATCTTTTCGCCGATCATGATGCTGGTGAGATTGGTATTGGCGCGCGGAACCATGGGCATGATCGAGGCATCAGCGATGACAAGGCCGTCCATGAAGCATCGCCCATACTGATCGACCACGGCCATCGGATCGGACTCGACGCCCATTTTCGCGGTGCCGCAGGGATGATAGCCGCTGCCGGCGAAGCGGCGGAGCAAACCGGCGATTTCCTCGTCCGACGGATTTCCGCCGCGTGGAAAATCGATGGTCTCCACAAGATCGCAGATCGCCTTCGTGCGTGTGAATGCCAGCACGTCGCGATAGCAGGAGACCAGACGGACAAGGTCTCGCTCATCCTCGCAGAAGCGTTGGTGAATCACGGGCGCCGCAAATGGGTCGGCCGAGGACAGAGTCACCTCTCCGCGGCCATGCTGGTATTCGAGAACGCCGGCGATCGCGAATTGCGGCCGCTCCCTTTTTCCGCTGAAAGCTATCATCTCGATCTGAAGATCGTTGCGCTTTTCGGAATTCTCGGCCGTGTACCTCAGGATGGTCTGGATGATCGGCCGGTCGTGATCGATGATCGACGGGTCCTTCGGCTGCATCGTGACCGACAGGGCCGGATGGTCGCAGAGATTTTGGCCAACACCCGGAACATCGCGGATGACCTCGATGCCAAGGCTCTCAAGCTGACCGCGTGGCCCGAGACCCGACCGCATCAGAAGCGCTGGCGTCATGAGTGCGCCGGCCGAGAAAACGACCAGCCGCGCAGCAATCCGCTCGCTGGCGCCGTCCTGACCGAAGACCTCAACGCCGGTGCAGCGACCATTTGCGGATATCGCGCGCACGACGTGCGTGTTCGCGCGGATCGTGAGGTTGGATCGCACGCGTGCGGGCGCGAGGTATCCGATCGCGCACGAGATGCGCAGTCGGCCGAGCTTGTTCATCGGCTGAGGCCCTGCCCCCCAGCCGTCCGGGTCGTTGGCGTCGGGACAGTCCGGATAATCCAGCTCGCGCGCCGCATCGAGGAACGCCTGCTGCTGGAGCGTCATCTCCTCGCGGGGATGGCGGCGAATGGTGATCGGCCCGGCATCTCCGTGAAAGTCACGGTCTCCGAAGTCGAGGTCCCGCTCGAGCCGGCGATAGGCGGGCAGCACGCCGCGCCAGCCCCACTCATCAAGACCGGCATCCGCCCATTCTTCGAAATCCTCGGGGATGCCCCGCAGCGCGATAGCAGTGTTCACTGCGCTGGACCCGCCAACCACCCGCCCGCGCGGAAAGCGCACTTTTCGATCGCGAACCGGATTATGCTCGAAACGCCAGTCGTGCGCGACATAGGAATTGTTGTGGCCGTCGATCAGGTCGAACGGCAGCCGCGAGATGTCGCTGTAGTCCGGGCCTGCCTCAAGAAGCAGCACGGTGCGGTTCGGATTCTCGGAGACGCGCGCAGCAATAGCGCATCCGCTGCTGCCTGCCCCGACGACAATCACATCGAACATGCCCAATCGGTATCATGCCGCGGTCGGCCCACAAACATTTTGACGGCAGCAGGCAACCGGCGCGAGAACACGAGGAGGAGACCGACGATGGATGACTGGGCGCTGCACGCGCATCTGATCGGCCAGCAGGGCAGCCGCGCCGGTCTGAACACCCCGGTTCTGGTCATCGATCTCGATGCGATGCGAGCCAACATAGCCAGGATGGCTGCATTCGCGCATGCAAGTGGCCTGACACTGCGGCCTCACGCCAAAACACACAAGTCGAACCACATCGCCCGCCTGCAGGTGGAGGCCGGCGCGGCGGGCATCTGTTGCGCCAAGATCGGCGAGGCGGAAGCCATCGCGGACGGCGGCGGCATCGACAGCATTCTGATTACCTCTCCGGTTGTAACGCCTCAGGCGATCGGTCGATTGATGGCGCTGAACGGCCGGCTCCGTGATCTGCGCGTCGTCGCGGATCACCCGGACAACGTGACTGCACTGGCCGGGGCCGCTGCAATGGCGGGAAAGGCGCTGAACGTCCTCATCGATGTCGACCCGGGCATTCATCGGACAGGCGTCTCCTCGCCCGAGGCTGCGGTGGCGCTCGCGCGTCTGGTCGTGAACGCGCCTTCGCTGCGCTACGCCGGCGTGCAGTTCTACTGCGGCCGCGAACAGCATGTCGCGTCATTTGAGGAAAGACGCGAAAAGCTCTTGCGGCGTTTCGATTACCTGAAGACTGTCCTGGCCGCGCTGATAGAGGCAGGCGCGCCTGCGCCGGTCGTCACAGGCGGTGGAACCGGCTCGCACGTGATCGATGCAGAAATCGGAGTCCTCACCGAGCTGCAGGCAGGCTCTTACATCTTCATGGACCGGCAGTATCTCGACTGCGATATCTCTGGTCCGCTCGGCGCGCCGTTTGCAACATCCCTCTTTGTCGACAGCAGCGTCATCAGCTCCAACGCTGAGGGCATGGCGACCATCGATGCCGGCTTCAAGGCGATGGCGACCGATGGAGGTCTTCCCGCGATCCACGCTGGAGCACCACCGGATGCAAGTTTCCTGTTCATGGGGGACGAACACGGCGCGATCAAGACAGGGACTGGGATACTCAAGCTCGGCGACCGTGTCGTCCTGACTACTCCGCACTGCGACCCAACAGTAAATCTCTATGACGCCTACCACGTTGTGCAGGGCAATACGCTGGCTGCAATCTGGCCAGTGTCAGCCCGCGGCCGCTCACGCTGAAAATTCGCCTCCGCGACGGTCTGCTGATCTCGCATTCCAGACATTCGCGGCCACGACGAAAGCGGCAGCATCTCGCCGAATGCAGACATTCAAGCTGTTCGCGAAAACTCCCACGCTGATTGCCCGATCACCGGTTGCGCCGAGATCGCTGCTATCTCCAGGCCACGCTCTCTTGGCGCGTGTCGAGCGGTCATGAGCCTACTGGCAATTTTTGTTTAACCGACAGAGTTCCAGCAGTTGTTGCGTCTTGTACCAATCGGCGGCCGCCGGTGACTCCACATAAACGGAGAAATGCTTGCTGGCAGATTCGACAGGAAGAATGCCTTCCCGGTCGTTCTCGATTTTTCCGAGGATGGCATAGGGGTGGTAGAGCACGCCATCGCTCCCTGT
>DATBNA010000290.1:0-4802 GCA_036554545.1 Hyphomonadaceae bacterium | reverse complement strand
GCAGGGATGCGCCGATGAAGCCGGCGGAGGACGCCGTGTGGATCGACACCACCAGCCTCGATGTCGAGGGCATGGTCGAGCGGGCGCTGCAGATCGTCGAAGCGCGCCGGACCAGATAGTCCCTAGTCGACGCGGCTGACGCGGCCGCGGATACCCGCCGTGAGCGGGGAGTGCGCTTTCACGTACGCCTCCAGCGCTTCGACATCCCCACCGATGGTGACGCGGTCGGTTCCCGCCCTGAAGCCGGCGAAGCTGTCGCCGCCGCCGACGAGGAAGTTGTTGGTGACGACGCGATAAGCCTGCGTGGCGGCAAGCGGCTGGCCGTTGAGCTTCACCGAGCCGGGGACGATCTCGATCGGCTGCCCTGCGGGCTGGCGCCAGGTGAAGCTGAAGCCGTCCGACACCTGGAGGATGTTGTTTCCGCCCGGCTGATACTGCTGCCTCAGGATGGTTTCGATCTGCGCGCCAGTGAGCGTCAGCACGACGAGTTCGTTTCCGAAGGGCTGGACGGCGAAGATGTCGCCGAAAGTGACGCGCCCATTGTCGTGGAAGGGCAGGTCGGCGCGAATGCCGCCGGGATTCATGAAGGCGATGTCGACCTTGCCGCCCTGCTTGCGTGCGGCTTCGAGCATGGCGTCGGCGATGATGTCGCCGAGGGCGCTTTCGCCGTCCGCGCCGTTCTTGCGGGTGATCTCGGCCGTGATCTGGCCGACGGGGCGGACCATCAGCGGTTCGGCCTGGCGTTTGTAGGCGGCGATGAGTTCGACCTGGCCGGGATCCTCGGCGTATGCGTTCTGGCGGATGACGATGTCGCGCGCGCTCTTGCCGATGATGTCGCCGCTCCTGCGGTCGACCAGCAGAGAGATGTCGGTCACGCGCGTGCCATAGGCGCCGGCGCTGGTGACCAGCCGGCCATCGAGCGTGCAGATATAGATGCCGTTTGTGTGGCCGGTGACGACGACGTCGACCGCCTTGTCGAACTTCGGAACGATCTCGGTGATCGTGCCGGTGAGGCCATGGCAGTCATCGAGCGTGGCGTTGGTGAAGCCGCCTTCATGCAGCAGCACGACAATGGCTTCGACGCCTTCGGCCTTCAGTTTCGGAACGAGAGCGTTCACCGTTTCGGCTTCATCCCTGAAGGTGATCCCCGCGCGCGCCGCGGGCGTGATGACATCCGGCGTGCCTTCGAGCGTGAGGCCGATGAAACCGACCTTTACCCCGTCGAACGTCCGGATCGTGTAGGGCGGGAAGAGCGTCTGGCCGTTGTCGAGGAAGGTGGAGGCGGCGAGGTATTCGAACTTCGCGCCTTCGAAGGGTTTCGGGCCCTTGCAGCCGTCGACCGGATGGCAGCCGCCATCCTGCATGCGGCGCAGCTCCTGCCAGCCTTCATCGAACTCGTGATTGCCGACCGAGGCGATAGCAAGGCCCATCTTCGACAACGACTCGATGGTGGGCTCGTCATGGAAGAGGCTGGAGAGAAGCGGCGAGGCGCCGATGAGATCGCCGGCGGCCACCATGACGGTGTTGGGACGCTTCGAGAGCTCCGCGACCGCCGTGGCGAGGCGCGGCGCGCCGCCGCCGGGCGCGATGTCCCACTTGCCGGGGTTGGCGGGATTGAAGATGCGCACGCCGCCAGTGGGCGGTTCGAGATTACCGTGGAAGTCGTTGATGGCGAGGAGGTTGACCTGGACGAGAGCGCCGGATGCGGCGCCGGTCGCCGGGCCGGCGGCCGGAACGCTGGTGCAGGCGCCCAGCGCCAGCAGGCTCGCAACCGCCACAAAACCGTTACGCATTCCACGCCCCGCTGTTCTGTCTTCTCCTTAGGCGCGAAGGCGTCGGGGAAGGCAAGAGCGCATGTGAGCGCCATCACGCCTGCCGCGTCAGTCCGAGGCGGCTGGCTACGGTGCGATCCACCAAGCGCTTGGGCATATGCAGGCTGACCCAGTTCATCAGCGGCTGGGGGGTGACGACGTAGCGGGTTTTGGGGTTGGGAGTGGTGAGAGCGGTCCAGACGACCTCGCCGATCTTCTCCGGTGGAAAGCCGGCGCGGCCGATCTTGAGCATGAACTCGCGGACATTGGCTATGGGCTTGGCGAACGGGGTATTGGCGAAGCGGGCGACGTCGGTGTGGTCGGCCTTGTCCCAGATCGGCGTAGCGACGGCGCCAGGGGCGATAAGGATGACGTCGACGCCATAAAGCATGAGTTCGCGACGGAGGGACTCAGACAGGCCTTCGAGGGCGAACTTGGAGGCGCTGTAGGGGCCGACAAAGGGATGGGCGACCTTTCCGCCGACGGAGCTCATCATGCAGATGCGGCCGGGCCGGGCGGCCTTCACGCCGGGCGCGGCGCCGAGAAGGGGAGCGAAGGCCTGGGTGGCGATGAGCTGGCCGACGACATTGACCTCGAGCTGGAAGGAAAGTTCCGAAGGCTCGATGTGGAGCAGGGGGCCGGAGACGGCGATGCCGGCATTGTTGACCAGGCCCGTGAGCGTCTGACCGTTGAGGCGGGCGGCGACGGTCTTTGCGCCTTCCTTCACGGCGGTTTCGTCAGTCACATCGAAAATCAGGGGGGTGAAGGCGGTCCCGAACTCCTTCGACAGGCGGTCGGCGTCGGCCTGTTTTCGGACGCTGCCGAAGACGTGGAAGCCCTTGGCCGCAAGGACCTTTACGCAGCCCCAGCCAATGCCGGTCGAGGCGCCTGTCACGACCACGCTTTTCATGTCCTGCTCCTGATCCGCCCTTCCGGGCGGTCTGTGGTTTATGCAAGCTTATACGGGAGCGGCGTCCTTGGGATCGCTCCCAAGCTTGACTTTCCGGGGCCCGACGCCCATTAAGCCCGCCGTCTGTGGACAACCCGGCTGCTTTTCGCGGTCCCAAGAGAGGATCGGCGGCGGTGCGGGGCCTTTTGCGTTTGGGGCGGTCGCACGGACTTCACTGACAACGCCGCATGGTGCGGCCAGACCGCCGGGACAACCGGCCGGCCCGTAACGACGAAACATCTTTGGAGCCTTGATGCCTGCTGTCGACACACTGAAGCCTACCACCGACGATTTCGCCGCCATGCTCGAGGAGAGCTTTGCCGGCGCAGCCATGATGGAAGGCCGGGTCGTCCCGGCGACGGTCACGGCGACAGGGAATGACTTCATCACAGTCGATGTCGGTCTCAAGACCGAAGGGCGCATCCCCACCCGCGAATTTGCTTCCGACGACAACCAGCCGAAGGTCGGCGAGATCGTCGAGGTCTACCTTGAGCGCATCGAGAACGCGCTTGGAGATGCAGTCCTCAGCCGCGACAAGGCCCGCCGCGAAGAGGCCTGGACACGCCTTGAGCGCCTGCACGAAAAGAAAGAGACCGTCAAAGGCTCGATCGTCGGCCGCGTCAAAGGCGGCTTCACCGTCGACCTCGGCGGCGTCAACGCCTTCCTGCCGGGAAGCCAGGTTGATATCCGGCCGATCCGCGATGTCGGTCCCCTGATGGGCCACATGCAGCCGTTTGCGATCCTCAAGATGGATCGTCCCCGCGGCAACATCGTCGTCTCGCGCCGCGCCGTGCTCGAAGAGAGCCGTGCGGAACAGCGCGCCGAGATCGTCGGCGCGATGGCCGAGGGCGAGCGCCGCAAGGGCGTCGTCAAGAACATCACCGATTATGGCGCGTTCGTGGACCTCGGCGGCATCGACGGCCTGCTGCACGTCACCGACATGAGCTGGAAGCGCGTCTCGCATCCGAGCCAGGTCGTGGAAGTCGGCCAGGAAGTCGAAGTCCAGATCATCAAGATCAACCCGGAAACCCAGCGTATTTCGCTGGGCATGAAGCAGCTGATGACCGATCCGTGGGATGGCGTCGGCGCCAAATACCCGGTGGGTGCGAAGCTCAAGGGCCGCGTGACCAACATCACCGACTATGGCGCATTCGTCGAACTGGAAGACGGCGTCGAAGGCCTGATCCACGTCTCGGAAATGAGCTGGACCAAGAAGAATGTTCACCCCGGCAAGATCATCTCGTCTTCGCAGGAAGTGGATGTGATCGTGCTCGACGTCGACGCCGAGAAGCGCCGCATCTCGCTCGGCCTCAAGCAAGCGATGAACAATCCGTGGGAGCAGTTCCTCGCGGAACATCCGGTCGGAACGAACATCGAAGGCGAAGTCCGCGGCATCACCGAGTTCGGCCTGTTTGTCGGCCTCGGTCCGGATCTCGACGGCATGGTCCACATCAACGACATCGACTGGAACACGCCGGGCGAAGAAGCCATCAAGAAATACAACAAGGGCGACAGCGTGAAGGCGCGCGTTCTCGATGTGGACATCGAGAAGGAGCGCATCTCGCTCGGTATCAAACAACTCAGCCAGGACCCGACCGAGTCGATCGATCTTCGCAAGAACTCGGTCGTCACCGCGACCGTCACCGAGGTCACCTCCGGCGGCATCGAGGTCTCCATCGCCGACGGTGCGATGAAGGCCTTCATCCGCAAGGGCGACCTCTCTCGCGACCGTTCGGAGCAGCGCCCTGAGCGCTTCGCCGTCGGCGACAAGGTCGATGCTCTCGTCACCGCGTTCGACAAGGCGGCCCGCAAGGTCTCGCTGTCGATCAAGGCGATGGAGATCAAGGACGAAAAGGAAGCCGTTGAGCAGTACGGCTCGGCCGACTCGGGCGCCTCGCTGGGCGACATCCTCGGCGCGGCCCTGAAAGGCCAGGGCAAGAAGGACGAGTAGTCCTTTCACCGCCTGTGATACCGGAACGCCCTCGCGAAAGCGGGGGCGTTCTTTTTCGCGGCGAGGCAGGGGAATCCCGCGGGAGTCGCCC
>DATBNA010000257.1:0-7515 GCA_036554545.1 Hyphomonadaceae bacterium | reverse complement strand
ATCCTCGCAGCTACATTGGAGAATGCGGGCCGCCTCTCGAAGGCCGGCGTCGCCGTCTCCATCGCCGATCCGGGCGAGGCGACTCATAACAGCCGCTTCATCCAGCAGCTCGCCGGCAATGCAGCCGCCAACGGGATGTCGTGGGAAGATGCGTTCGCCGCCATCACCCGCAATCCCGCAGCCCTCTATGGCCGCAACGATCTGGGCGTGCTGCGCGCCGGTGCAACCGCAGACGTGGTGATTTGGGACGGGGATCCGCTGGAGCTTATGTCGAGCCCGGATGCGGTCTTCATCGCGGGCGCCGAAACGCCGATGGAGTCGCGCCAGACCAAGCTGCGCGACCGCTATCTCAATGTGAATGAAACGAACCCGCAGGCCTACGAACGCTAGGCGCCCGCTACGAAGCCGTCGTCATCTCTCAGGGACCGCTGACTCGGCGTTTGACGTTGATGTCACAAGATGCGGACTGAACACGAGATGGCATGACTGGCAGGATTGAGCGAGGCGCGCTGTCGCTTCACTCAGTGCAGCGCGATCCTTCTTGCTGGCGGCGGCGCCGATGGCGAAGCTTGCCGCTTGCATGTCGGATGCTGACTGCATCCATCGGGGATCTGCTACCCAGATCGCATCATTCGGGCCAGTCCCGGGCAGCGTAATGAGCGTGGCGTCGCCGGTGAGGCTGATCGCAGCCTCACCCATGCGAAGCCATTCTTCGTCAGACAAATCGCCGGCTGACAGGTTGGTTCGAAAAACATCGCCGGATGCCGCGTTAACGCCACCCGCCATCACGACGAGTATTGGGATACGAAGTGGAAGTGGTGCAGCGAGATTTGGAGGCGCAGGCCTCTCGGAAACTGGCGCCGTGGATTCCGCCTTCCCGCCAACATTGTAGGCTGGCTGACAAGCAACAGCGACCAATGCGGCCACAAGGGCCCAAGCCAACCGCACGACCGAAGGCGTGGCCTGTGGCGCCGCGTTTCGCGTTGCTTTCCCGATGCTGCCCACCCCGACTCTCGCCGCTCCCTGCCACAGAACGCCATAACCCGGCGCCCGGCGCCGGAAACAGCCGACAACTCTATGCTTGTCAGCATGCCATTAGTACACCAGACACAAGCCGCAAAGACAAACCCGCAGGCCTACGAAAGGTAGACCTGCGGGTTCGACGCCCAGCCCTCTGCCCAGCTCCGGAACAGATCAGTGGAGAGCGGCCGTCGCCTTCTCCGTGGTCCGTTCAACAGCCCTTGCGCCCTTTTCGGCGAGGTCTGCGCCGGCTTTCGCCGCCGCATCAGCCACGCCTTGAAGTTGTTCACGCTCGGTGTTGGTCAAGGGCGTCACGGCGCCCAGCAGCGCCCCGATGCCCAGCCCGATCGCGCCCGCCGCCAGCGGATACTCGTTGTAGAGGTCCTGCGACTTGTAGCGGGCAGTTGCGAGGTCATCCTTCAGGTGCGCGGCCTGATCGCCGACAAAATGAGCGGCCTTCCCGACGCCGGATGTCACGGCGTGCGCCGCGCTGCCAACACCATGGGTCACCGCGCCAACACTGGCTCCAACTGCGTGCATGGCTGCACCCATGCGTTCGCGGATGCCGTGAACAGTGTGGCCCAGCTTCTCGCCCGCGCTCTTCACCCGCGCCTTGAAGGCATCGGGCAGTTCGCCGCTGTCCTGCTCAAGGCCAAGAGAACGGGCTTCGGCGTCATGCAGCCGCTGGTCGTACTCCGCCTGGCTTTCGTCAGAGCGGCGAACCACGCTCGCACGCGCACGTTCGAGCGCGCGGAACCGGGTTTCCTGCCAGCTGTCTTCCTCGCTCCAGTGACCGCGGGAAGCGTGGCGGTCTCCGCGGTTCATGAACAACATTGCGACGCCTGCGCCTACCAGCAGTACAGGAAGCGGATTGTCCCGCATCTGCCGGCCAAGATTGGCCGTGAACTTGCCGGCCTGTCCCTGAGCAAGGCCAAGGGCTTCGTCAAGAATCTGGCCCGGCGACAGCTTGCCGCCGAGTTGTTCGATCGTGTCGTTCAGCGCATGGCGTGAACGGTTGATCTGGGCTTCGATGCGATCAGTTTCTTCAGTCATCAGTGGACACGCTCCGAAATGGTCTTGAGATCGCGCGACACCTGTTCGCGCGTACGGGTAAGGGAGAGTTCGTCAGGCTTGAGGGCCTTCTGCCCGGCTATCACCATTATCCAGGCGAGAATTCCCGCCAGGACGGCCACAACAGCGGCGGCGCCCCACATCGGCATCACGCTCGCAAGGGCATAGGCGACGGCGAAGAGGCCCAGCGTAAGGGCAGCAACGCCGACAACGGCGCCCGCCGCGATCATGCCGACGGCGCCGGACAGCGATTTCACGCCCTCCGTGGCCTCGACCCGCGCCAGCTTCAGCTCGTTGCGGAACATGTCGCCGAGATGGAACGCCATGTCCTTGGTCAGTTCGGGAATGGACCGCTCGGTCTGCGGCATAGTCAGACCTCCGGCGCCGGCGCATAGGGCGCCACCGCCTCATCAACCAGCCCCTGCCGCGCGCCTGGCTCCGTGTCTCCGGCGTGCACGCTTTCGATCGCGGTCTTGCCCACACGCGCCAGAGCGAAGCCGGCGGCCACGCTAAGACCGAGGAAGAGGGCGGGATGACTGCGGGCGAATTGCGTGAGCGCATCGACCGTCTGTTTCATATCGCCCGTGTTCAGCGTGTTGGTGACGCGCTCGAGCCCGTCCGCGGTTTTGTTGAGCGCAGTATTCATCCAGGGGAGGTCGCCCTCCAGCCGGTTGGCGGTGTCACGCAGCGTATTGGCGGCGGTGCGCGCCTGGTCGGCGGCTTTCGTCTGCGCGTCGCTGACGGCCTGCATCGCCTTCTGCTTCGCCGTCTCGCCTTCTTCTTTCACGGTCGATTTCAAGGCTGAGACAGTTTCGCGCGCGACTTGCTTTACATCACTCAACGTGGTTTCGGCCGCGCTTTTCGCGCGGTCCACCGACTCTTCGGCCGGCGGCGCCGAAGCGCCGGTACGATTTTCCATGAGGTTCCTCCGATTTTAACCTGATCATTCGTGCAACGTGCGCGCGAAGACGCAGTTCCGGCGGAACGCGGGAATGAGTTTGCAGGTCAATTTGCGTTAAGTTGGCGGACGATTGACGCAATCATTTCGCAAGCTGCGCGGCTTCCTTTTCGCAGTCGCGCCTGGGACGCTGGCCTGCCCAGCGCGCCGCGGTGATCTCGCGCGATGCGGCCGAAAGGTCGGAGGTGAACTCGGCATTCGCGTGCAGGATTGCGATCGTGGCGGCGGCCACCACTCTTCCCTCCTCCGTGTCGCTCAGCCAGTGGACATTGCAGATGACGCGGCTTTGACCGAAAGCACGGCCACGCGCGAGAACGTCGTCGGCGCGGTCTGGCGCCGCCTCTGCGAGGATCAGCGCCCATCCCCAGCCGATGGCGCTGTGCCCGGAGGGATAGGATCCATCGTTGCGCAGGAAGCCCTCCTCAGCCGGCGTGCAGGACGGCGTAGACGCCACCACAAACGGACGCGTGCGCTGATACCTGTTCTTGGTCGGATAGGTTGAGAGGCCCACATCCACCATCGACTGTTCCAGCAGGCGATAGAGTGTGGGTGTCGCCGCCTGACTGATCTCGATATCGAGCGCGCAGGAGAACGCCTCGGCCGCAGCGGGGAAACCGAGTTCGGCATCCTGCACTGCCTGCACCCAGCGCAAACTGTCTCGCATCCCCTGAGCGGCTCGCGCTGCCTCGTCATCGCGCGCCTGCGCTGCCGACCCGGAGGCGGGCGGTGCAGGAAGGAGGTCGAGGCTGTTGGGCGCGCCGCCTTCAGGCAGGTAGCCACGGGGCATGCTGGCGCGAATGCTTGCAGGGGCGGCGGCGCTGGCGGCAACCGGCGGCGTGGATGGAGTCTTTGCGACGATCGCCTGTCTCTGCTCCTGCGGTGTCGCCTTCCGGGGTTGTGCTACCCACCCGTCAAAAGCGCTGCAGGCTGCGAGCACCGGCAACGCCAGCACCATGAACAGTCGACGCATTCGGCTTCACCGCATTGACCGGCCAGAACGACAACGTGGCCTGCCAGCGAACCAAAAGGCATCCGGTCTTGGCCTTAGGAAGCGCCGGACGTCACCCGGCGAAGCGACGGAAACGCTAAAAACTGGCCGTTAGCCATGCGAAACGGACACACAGCCTTGTCCGACTCGGTCTATCGCCGTCGTGACATGCTGCGGGATTGACTTGGGAACCGGCGGGCCTATTGCTCCGGCCCAGTTCCCCGCAACGCGCGTGACCTCTCTCGCGGCCCGGCCGGCGAGCCTGTGAAGACGACCTGATGACGTTTGACGAGCTCAGTCTCGATCCAAGAATTCTGGCGGCTGTGAAAGCCGCCGGCTACTCGACCCCGACGCCGATCCAGCAACAGGGCATCCCAGCCGTGCTCGGCGGCAGGGACATCACCGGCATTGCGCAGACGGGCACCGGCAAGACTGCAGCCTTTGTGCTGCCGATGATCCACAAGCTTGGACAGGGTCGCGCCAAGGCGCGCATGCCGCGCTCGCTGATCCTCGAGCCGACTCGCGAGCTTGCGGCGCAGGTAGCCGAACAGTTCGAAAAGTACGGTTCCGGCTACAAGCTGAACATGGCGCTGCTGATCGGCGGCGTTTCGTTCGGCGACCAGGACAAGAAGCTGACGGCTGGCGTCGACGTGCTGATCGCGACGCCCGGCAGGCTGCTCGACCATTTCGAGCGTGGGCGGCTGCTGATGACCGGCGTGCAGATGCTGGTGATCGACGAGGCGGACCGCATGCTGGACATGGGGTTCATTCCGGACATCGAGCGGATCTGCACGCTGCTGCCGAAGACGCGCCAGACGCTGCTGTTCTCGGCGACGATGCCGCCGGAGATCACGAAGCTGGCGAAGCAGTTCCAGAAGGAGCCGGTGCGGATTGAGGTGTCGAAGCCGGCGACGGCGGCGACGACGATCACCCAGTATGTAACGCACTGCCCGTCGAACGAAGACACGGTGAAACGCGCCGTCCTGCGCTCGATCATCCGCACCCGGCTGACGGACCAGGCCATCGTCTTCTGCAACCGCAAGACGGAAGTCGACGTCGTCGCCAAGTCGCTGCAAAGCCATGGCTTCGACGCGTCGCCGATCCACGGCGATCTGCCGCAATCCGTGCGCACCGCGACGCTCGACCGCTTCCGCAACAAGGAGTTGAAGCTCCTGGTGGCGTCGGATGTGGCGGCTCGCGGCCTCGATATCCCGGAAGTCAGCCAGGTCTTCAACTACGCTCCGCCGCCGAACTCGGACGACTATGTCCACCGTATCGGCCGGACGGGACGCGCCGGCCGCTCGGGCGAGAGCTTCACCATTGTGTCGCCTGGCGACACCCGCCTGTGGGACGCCGTCCTCAAGCGCATCGGCAAGGATGTCGAACCGTTCAAGCCCGAAGGCCTGGACGACGCCATCGGAGAGGCCCGCAGCCGTGGCCCCGCCCCCGGCCGCGACCGGTTCGACAAGGGCCGCCGCCGTCGCGGCCGGGACCGTGATCGTGATCGTGGCGAGCGCGATCGGGATCGTACCGAACGTCCAGCTCCCGAGCCTGCCATCGTGGCTGGTCCTGCCTTCATACCCGCGACGCCGGTTGAAGAGATCGAAGCCGACGAACCGGCAGCGCCTGTCGCCGAATCACGTCCCCGCCGCGAAGAGCCCCGCCGCAGGGGCCGGGATCGGGATCGCAACCGTGAAGGTCGTAACCGACGGGGAGAAAAGACCCCTGGCGACCCGCAGGGCGGCGACGAGAAGTTCAAGGGCATGGGCGACCATGTGCCCGCTTTCCTGCTGAGATCGCTGGGATCCCGCGAAGACGCCTGAAGCGCAGGGCGCTTCTTGGTAACCCATTTCCTAACGACCCTTCGGGATTTTAGGCAATCCGTAACCGCTTCTGGTCACTGTTCCGTCAGGACACTGGTGCAACGACGTACCGGGGCCGGAGGGGCGCGCGACAACATGCTGAACACTCAACTGCTTGGCGCAGAAGGCCAGGTTCTTGGCCACCGTACGGTGGACGAGATGGGCCGGCACGAGCTGCCCGTCAGCGCCCAGAACTACGAGGTCTGGCTGACCTACTTCACGCACGCCATGCCGGAACTGCGCTCCGCCATCGACACGCTGATCGCGTCGGGCTCACCGATCAACAACCAGCACATGGAAGACTTCTACGAGCGCTTCTTCTCGACCACCCACCTGTCGACGCAGGTGATGGAGACGGGGTCGCGGATCGCGCACGAGATCGCCGATGCGCTTGACGCCCTGAAGAAGGCCGGCGCGACGACGGAACGCTATGGCGCAACCCTGAATGTCGCCGCTGACTCGCTGCAGAACGCCACGATCGATAGCGATGCCCTCAAGCGCCTGATTTCGGTTCTCGCCAGCGCCACGACCGAGATGTCCAAGCAGAACTCGTCGCTATCGACCAAGCTGGCGCAATCGTCCCAGGAAATGGAAAAGCTGCGCGCTTCGCTCCGTCAGGCCCGCGCGGAAGCACTCACGGACGCGCTTACGGGCGTCGCCAACCGGAAGCTGTTCGATGAAACCCTGCGCCTGCGAAGGGAAGAAGCGGACGCCGAGAAGACCGACCTCTCGCTCATCCTCTGCGACATCGACCATTTCAAGTCGTTCAACGATACGTGGGGCCACCAGACTGGCGACCAGGTGATCCGCTTCGTCGCCTCGGCCCTGACCAAGTTTGCCCTGCCCGACCACCTCGTCGCGCGCTATGGCGGCGAGGAGTTTGCCATGATCATGCCGCGCACGCCGCTCAAGGAAGCTGCTCGCCTCGCGGATCAGATCCGCATGGCCATCGAAGCCAAGCGGCTCGTTCGCCGCTCCACCAACGAGACCATCGGCGCGGTTACCGTGTCGTTTGGCGCTGCCCTCTATGCGCCGGGCGAAACGCCGAGCCAGCTGGTCGCGCGCGCGGACGAGTGCCTCTACATGTCGAAGCGCAACGGCCGAAATCGCGTGACCATGGAAACCGCGCTGCCGCCGCTGTCGGCGAGTAACGCGGCATAGGCTTATAGCACGACCGCCATCAGGAAGCCGTCATAGCCTTTGACGCCGACCGTCTGGATGGCGGTGGCGGAGATGCGCTTTTCCCTTGCCAGCATGTCGAACAGGCGGCGCACGCCCTGCACCATCGAATTGCCGTTGGGATCCGTTACCGCGCCGCCACGCACGACATTGTCGACGATGATGACCGAGCCCTTGCGCGACATTCGCAGCGCTTCGGCGAAGTAGTCCGCGTTGCTTTCCTTGTCGGCGTCGATGAAGGCGAGATCGAACGGTCCCTTGAGCGTGTTCAGGGTGTCGATGGCCCTGCCGGTGATGATCTCCACCTTCGCTGCAGGCTTCGCGCGAGCGACGTTGGCGCGCGCAACGGCAGCGTGCTTTGGGTCGATTTCGAGCGAGATCAGCTCACCGTCGGCTGGCAGCGCCCGCGCCATCCAGATGGTCGAATAGCCGCCCAG
>DATBNA010000246.1:0-4079 GCA_036554545.1 Hyphomonadaceae bacterium | reverse complement strand
GGCGCGCGTCGTTCAATTCAGAATGAACTCGGCCTTCGACAATCGTGAACCAACCGGACCGTGGGATACCACCGCTCCAAGACGGCGGGCGAAATCCAGTATCCGGATGTTCTCTGAAAGTATATCGCCCCAGACCTTTCTCGCGCCTCTTTTTTTTGCGTAAGCGAGCGCCTCACGAAGAAGGCTCCGGCCAATCGTCCGGCGCTGGATGTCGGTCCGGACAAGTATGGCGCATTCGGCGCTGCTGAAGTCCGGATCGAATATCATCCGGACGACGCCGCAGATCGAACCATCGTTCAGCTCCGCGACAAAGACCATCTCCCGGTCATAGTCGATCTGTGAAAGGCGCACCGCCGGCATGCCGGTCGCGCTGACGCCGCCGTGGAACCTGAGCCGAAGGTCATTGGGGTCCGTGCGGCGCGCCATGTCGGCAAGGCCGGAAGCGTCCTCGGGCCGGATGGGCCGGAGGCGAAGGGAGAGGGTTTCGACCTGGAGCTGTGTTTCAAGCTCCGTGGGATAGGGGCGAATGGCAAGGCGATCGGCCCTTGATGGCGGCGGACCAACAATGATCCTCGCGTCGAGCGCGATGACCCCCTCGGAATCGACAAGCAGGGGGTTGATGTCGAGTTCCGCGATTTCAGGAATATCGACCACGAGTTCGGAAAGCGAAACCAGCGCTCCGGCCACCGCGTTGAGATCTGCGGGCTTTCGATCGCGATAACCAGCCAGAAGCTTCGAGACTCGCGTACGTCCGATCATGTCGAGCGCCAGGTTGATGCTGAGCGGCGGAAGACCGATGCAGCGGTCGGCGATCACCTCGGTCGCTGTTCCGCCGTGGCCAAACATGAGGCAAGGGCCGAACGTCGCGTCGACGACGGCGCCGAGCAGCACCTCCTGGGCGTGAGGCCGGCGAACCATCGCCTGCACGGTGAAGCCGTCGATCCGTGCGGTGGGCTGCGCAGCTTCGACACGATTGAGCATGTCCTCAGCGGCGTGCCGCGTCGCCTGCGCTCCCGAAAGGTTGAGGTGCACGCCGCCGACGTCGCTTTTGTGCGTGATGTCGCGCGATAGAATCTTCAACGCAACCGGCCCATCGATACTGTCCGCCATTCTGGCGGCGGCTTCCACGCTTGCGACTGTATGCGTCGGCACGATGGGGACATTGTAGGCGGATAGAACAGATTTGGCTTCCGGTTCGGTCAGAGTCGTGCGGCCGTCCTGGCGTACGGCGGCAATGATCGCCCTGGCATCTTCTTTCCGGTTGGCGACCGTGCTTCGCGACGCGGGCGGTGTTTCGAAAAGGGCGCGCTGGTTCCTTGCGTATTCCGCAAGCTGCATGAACGCCCGAACGGCTTCATCCGGGGTCTCATAGTTGGGAATGCCTGACCGGGAGAGAAAGTCGCGCGGAGATGAAGCCGAGGCCTCGCCCATCCAGCATCCGAGAATCGACTGGCGCGTCGCCTTGGGTTTTGCACGGGCGGTCGCCTTGGCGGCGTCCAGGGAATCGGCCACGCCGGTAGGACAGTTCATCACGAGAAGCGCATCGCTCCCGGGCGCCTCGGCAAGCACGTTGAGCGCCGCTTCGTAGCGATCGCCCTGCGCGTCACCCAGAATGTCGACCGGATTGCCGTGTGACCAGCCGCGAGGAAGGACGTTATCGAGCCTGGTGCGCGTGTCGGAGGAGAGATCTGCGAGAACGCCGCCGGCGAGCTCCAGCGCGTCCGCAGCGAGAACACCCAGGCCGCCGCCATTGGTCAGAATGGTCAAGCGGTCGCCTGCCGCCTGCGCACCGCTGGCGAGCGTCGCCGCTGCGTCGAACAGTTCCCGCAGCGTGCCGACGCGAAGCATGCCTGCTCGCCTGAAGGCCGCCTCGTAAACTGCGTCGGCGCCGGCAAGCGCGCCGGTGTGTGAGGCGGCCGCGGCCGCCCCCGATCGGCTGCGGCCGCCCTTGACGACGATGACGGGCTTGGTTCTTGCCGCAATCCGGCCCGCCGACATGAACTTGCGGGCCTCGGTGATGGTCTCCGCGTACAAGAGAATTGCTCGCGTCTCCTGATCCAGCGCGAGGAAGTCGAGAAGGTCGCCGAAGTCGACATCCGACATGTCCCCAAGCGAAATCAGGTGCGAGAATCCAATGCCGCGGCCTATTGCCCAGTCGATGATGGAGGTAGCGATCGCGCCGGACTGGGTGACGAACGCCAGCCCTCCGCGCGCCGGCGTCAGATGGGAAAAACTCGCGTTGATACCGCGAACCGGCGAAAGAAAGCCGAGGCAGTTCGGCCCAACGATCCGCATCAGGTGCGGACGCCCGGCGGCCAGCATGTCTTGCTTCAGCTTCGTATCAAAGCCCGCGGTGATTACGACGGCGGCGCGACACCCACGCTGACCCAGATCGGCCACGAGACCCGGTATGACGGCTGGCGGCGTGGCGATGACCGCCAGGTCGGGCGTCGCCGGTAATTCAGCAGGAGAATGGAAACATCGAACCGACCGGACTTCCTCTGCCCTTGGATTGATTGGCAGGATCGGGCCGTCAAAGCCGCCTTCCAGCAGGTTGCGCGCGAGGATGCTCCCAACCGAGCCTTCCTGGTTGCTTGCGCCGACCAAGGCGATTGCCTTCGGCATAAACAGGGCGTCGAGATTGCGGGTTGTCATCATGACCTCTCGGCGCGCGCACCAGTTGGTTTCGCCTCGATCAGAGTGTTGGACGTTTGACTAGCGTCAAGGCCCTCGTGGACGCCATCGGCAAATTGTGGCCGCTATCAGAGAAAGGAACTTCCCATGACGGACGCGGCAAATCGGATGGCTGACGACCTCGCTGAAGGCTACCAGGACGTGACGCGTGGCCTTGCGCGTATGACCAAGCATCTCGGCGCCGATGCCGGCGACGCAGTCGCGCAATCGGCGGCCGCGTTTGTTCGGGCGGCTTCCGATCTCGCGGAAAAGATGAAGATGCAATCAGAGGCGCTTGCAAAAAAGGCGGGTGAGGAGATCCGGGAACATCCAATTGCAACAGCCGCTGTCGCTGCAGCCGCTGTAGGACTACTCGGATACGCCATTACGCACACGCGGCACAACAAGCAGGGCAACTAGTAGCGTCCGCAAGGCCAGCGAGGAAACGAAGTCATGCTGGATATGCTGCTGCAGATCGATACCTACGCCGAACCGACGCCGTCGGCGGCGATCGATCAGGCAGTAATGTTCGCCCGTAGCTGCGAGGCGCGCATCACCGCACTTGCGACGCACATCGACATCCGTGTTCCGGACAACTGGCTCGCTGAAAAACTGCTCGGCGTCAGCAGGATGGCCGAAGTCGAGGAGAACAAGAGCCTGCAGACTGCCCACGCATCGATAAAGTATTTCGAGGAGGCGGCAAGAAAGGGCAACGTCCCGTGTGACTCGATGGTCGTTAGGGCCGACTTCAATGCAGTTGGGGATTGCGTAGCGCGGCATGCGCGAACGCGGGATCTTACTCTTGTCGCGGCTACCAACCCAGGGGGCAGTCAGCGGGCGGTCGCCGAGGACGTCGCATTCGGCGCTGGCCGGCCGGTTCTGGTCTACAATCCGCAAACTGCCCAGCTTCCCACGGCATCGCTCGACCGGGTCTCGGTTCTTTGGGACGGAAGCCGCTGTTCCGCACGCGCCGTGGCTGATGCCCGGCCCATCCTGGCAAAAGCGCGCGAAGTCGCAATCGTGACGATCATTGGAGAAAAAGCGTCAGCAGCAACTGGCGCCGCAAGCGATCTGTTGCGGCATCTTAAGGCGCATGGCCTTTCAGCCCAGGTTCAGGAAATAAAGCACCTCGGCGCCATCGGCGCCTCAATTGATGCGCACGTCGCGACCTACTCGCCGCAGCTTCTTGTCATGGGCGCCTACGGGACTTCCAGGCTCAAGGAGTTCGTTCTCGGAGGCGCAACCGAGCATATTCTCGACAACCTGCGCATTCCGGCGATCCTTTCTCACTGATCGGCGGAATCTTCGACTGACGCGGCTGCCGATTTGACCAAGGTCATGGGATAGGCCGTAGTCTCGGTCAGGATGTCCGTAATTGAGGGAGCCTCGACATGAAGTTCAAGGAC
>DATBNA010000219.1:0-2654 GCA_036554545.1 Hyphomonadaceae bacterium | reverse complement strand
TGATCTCGCTCGCGCTCAACCGCCGCGCGCTGATCGTGTCCGGCCTGGTGTCGTTCGCAACGGCGCTGTTCGTGCTGGTCAACCAGGTCGGCGGCGGCGGACTCAACACGCTGATGCTGACTGCTCTGATCGTGGGCGGCGCCATCGTGCTCCTCGGCGGCGGCTGGCGCACGGCCCGGCGCTTTGTCCTGAAGCTGGTGCCGCCTACAGGCATCACCGGCCGCATCTTCCCGCCGGAACCGGCCTAGTACCCGCATAATCCCTGCTTGAAACTGCAAGCAGGGCTGAGCTAGCGAAGGCGTCCCGGACCTCTTACGTCTGGGACGCCTTTTGCCAGGATCCTCATGTCAGAATTCACCCCGCGCGAGATCGTTTCCGAGCTCGATCGCCACATCGTCGGCCAGCCTGAAGCCAAGCGCGCCGTGGCGCTCGCCCTGCGCAACCGCTGGCGCCGAAAGCAGCTGCCGGAAACCCTGCGCGAGGAAGTGACGCCCAAGAACATCCTGATGATCGGGCCGACCGGCGTCGGCAAAACAGAGATTTCCCGCCGCCTCGCCAAGCTTGCGAAGGCGCCGTTCCTCAAGGTCGAGGCCACCAAGTTCACCGAGGTCGGCTATGTCGGCCGAGACGTCGAGCAGATCGTCCGCGACCTGGTCGAGATCGCCATCGGCATGGTGCGCGACCGCCGCCGCAAGGACGTGCTCGCCAAGGCCGAAGCCGCCGCCGAGGAGCGCGTGCTCAATTCGCTCGTCGGCGCCACCGCCCAGCCCTCGACCCGCGAAAGCTTCCGCGCCAGGCTCAGGGCAGGGCAGCTCGACGACAAGGAAATCGACGTCGATATCGCCGACACGACTTCGCCCTTCGCTGGCCTCGACATCCCGGGTCAGCCAGGCGCCAGCGTCGGCATGGTCAATCTCGGCGATCTGCTCTCCAAGAGTTTCGGCGGCCGCTCGAAGCGCATCCGCACCACGGTGAAGGAAGCCTACCGTCCGCTGGTGGCCGAAGAGTCCGACAAGCTCCTCGACAACGACCAGGTTACGCGCGAGGCGCTGCGCGTCACCGAAGAGGACGGCATCGTCTTCCTCGACGAGATCGACAAGATCGCCTCCCGCTCCGAGCGTCACGGCGCCGACGTTTCCCGCGAAGGCGTACAGCGCGACCTGTTGCCGCTGATCGAAGGCACCACTGTCGCCACCAAGCATGGCCCGGTGAAGACCGACTACATCCTCTTCATCGCCTCCGGCGCCTTCCACGTCTCCAAGCCTTCGGACCTGCTGCCCGAGCTGCAGGGCCGCTTGCCGATCCGCGTCGAGCTGAAAGCGCTGAGCCGGGATGATTTCCGCCGCATCCTTACCGAGCCGGAAGCCAACCTCATCGTGCAGTACACGGCCCTGATGAAGACCGAGGGCGTCGATCTCGCTTTCGAGCCCGACGCGATCGAGGCGATCGCCGACCTCGCGGTGCAGGTGAACGACAGCGTCGAGAACATCGGCGCCCGCCGCCTGCACACCGTCATCGAGCGCGTGCTGGACGAAATCAGCTTCTCCGCCTCTGACAAGGGCGGCGAGGCCTTCCGCATCACCGGCGCCTATGTCCGCGAAAAGGTCGGCGCCATGGCCGGCGACAAGGACCTGTCCAAGTACATCCTCTGAGACCGGCGCTCTGCGCTTTGGCGGAATCGCCCCTGCTCATTGACGCGCCGCTCGCTCCCGGGAGCGCGCAATCCGTGGCGGTATTGCCCGTACGGCCGGCAACAAGGCCGGAGAGAAAAAGGAACGACCCCATGCTCAAGCGCTTTGTAATCGAACGCGACATCCCGGCCGTCGGGAAGATGACCCGGCAGGACCTGAAAGGCGCCGCCGAAACGTCCAACGCCGCCCTCTCGAAACTCGCCCCGCGGGTCCAGTGGGAGCATTCCTACGTCGCCGGCGACAAGACTTTCTGCCTGTATCTCGCTGAAGACGAAGAAGCGATCCGCGAACACGCCCGTATTTCGGGCTTCCCGGCCAGCAAGATAACGCCGATTACGGGGATCATTGACCCGACCACGGCTGCGGGCTGAAGCTCTTGGGGCGCTGTTGGGGATTGCGCCATGGACAGTGAGAGACACGACGGCCGGAAGCTGGATGTATGCGTCGTCCTCCTCGACGACGGATACGCCTCGACCGCGCTCATGCCGATCGAGGTGTTCCATTCCGCTGGCGCCCTGTGGCGCGAGCTGAAAGGGGAGAGCCCCGAACCGCGCTTCCGCGTCACCACCGCGTCCATGACCGGCGAGCCCATCCGCAGCCCCTATGGGGGCATGTCCATCACGCCGGAAAGATCCATCGACGAAGTCGACCGCGCCGACATCGTCATCGTGCCGACCTCGGGCCTCCTGCTCGATGAAAAGCTGATCGAGAACAGCGCGCTCCTCCCCTGGCTCCGGCGGCAATACGCCGCCGGAGCCTACGTCGCCGGCGTCTGCATGGGCGCAGCCTACCTTGCCGAAGCCGGCCTCCTGGATGGCAAGCGCGCCACCACGCACTGGGCCGCAGCCGCCGACATCATGCGCCGCTGGCCCCAGGTCATCTGGCAGCCCAACCTCTTTGTGACGGAAGACGCCCGCGTCCTCTGCAGCGGCGGGCTCACCGCTGCAGCCGACGTCTCGCTCT
>DATBNA010000190.1:0-4913 GCA_036554545.1 Hyphomonadaceae bacterium | reverse complement strand
GGGGTAAGACCCGCGCAGATTTGAGGGACTGGACCATGGCCGACGCCGCCGCAGTCAAGCACGACTACCACCTGGTGAAGCCCAGCCCGTGGCCGCTCCTCGGCTCGCTCGCGATGCTTGCCATGTTCCTCGGCATGGCCGGCTTCATGAAGGGCCTCTGGTTCGTCCCGAAAGGCGCTTGGTGGGGCCCGCTTCCGGGCTTTGTCGCCCTGGTTTTCGTGCTCATCGGCTGGTGGGGCGACGTCCTCAAGGAAAGCCGCGGCGGCGACCACAAGGAGGTCGTCCAGATCTCCCTGCGCTACGGCATGGTGCTGTTCATCGCGTCCGAGGTAATGTTCTTCGTCGCCTGGTTCTGGGGTTTCTTCGAGATGGCGATCTTCCACGACCTGCGTGGATCGCCGGTCCATTCGGACCTTGCCAACCCCAACCTGGAAAATCTGACACACTGGACCCAGTGGCCGGTCACACAAATCGTCACCAGTGCAGAGGGCGCACAGTCCTTCGTGCAGGTGCGGCCGTTTGATCCCTTCCACCTGCCGCTGATCAACACGCTGATCCTGCTGCTTTCGGGGACGACCGTCACCTGGGCGCACCATGCACTGCAGACCGGTGATCGCAGCGGCGCCAAGTGGGGCCTGCTTCTCACGATCATCCTCGGGATCTCGTTCACCGCCTTCCAGGCGATCGAGTACGCCGAAGCCGGATTCTCTTATGACGGTTCGCTCTATGGCTCGGCTTTCTTCATGGCCACGGGCTTCCACGGCGCGCACGTCATCATCGGTACGATCTTCCTCATCGTCTGCCTCCTGCGCCTGCTTTCCGGCGGCATGAAGCCCGAGAAGCACCTCGGCTTCGAGTTTGCCGCCTGGTATTGGCACTTCGTCGACGTCGTGTGGCTCTTCCTTTTCGCCTTCGTCTACGTCGCTCCGCATCTTGTGTGGGGTCCTGGCGCTCCCGGCGGCCACTAGCGGCTGACCGATGCGAGGGAAGGCGGCGCTAATCGGCTTCCTCGTCCTTCAGGCAGCGATGCTGGTCTTCTGGATCGGCTCGCTGGCCCCTGTGGTCGGCGCGGGCCCGATGGTCTCCGACGCGCAACAGATCTGGAGCGGCGGGGTCTTCTCCAACACCACGGGAAGTTTCCGGGGCGATCAGGGCGTTTCGGCCACGAAGTTCGAACTTGTCGGGCCGATGCTCTGGGGTTCGGCGCTCATCGTCCTTGCCGGCGTCATAGGCTGGATCGGCGGAGGCCAGTTTCACAAGAATCGGAGCTGGATCGCCGCGGGACTCGCTGCTGTCGCGCTGGGGCTTGCGGCGGGCGGCGCCTGGTTTGTGACTGGACAGTGGTCAGGCGACACTGCCTTCGAGCCGCCGGCTGTGGATGTGAATGTGCTCTACATGGCCACCAGGTCCGCACTGATACAGCTTGCGGTCGGCTGGATCCTCCTCGCCATCTACACCGTGCTCGCGATAGCCGGTTTTTCCACCGCAGGCCGGCCGCTCGGCTATCATCTCGCAGTGGTGAACTGGGCCATAGTCGCAATCGTCTGGGCGGCTCTCTATCTGGGACTGTATGCGTCGCCGAGCGTCTTCGGCGCTTCCTGAGGCGCCTGCCATGGCCGTATCTGCATTCTCCGCCGGACTGCGCTGCCGCTGCCCAAACTGCGGCGAAGGGCGTCTCTTCCGGGGCTTCCTGAAGTTCAAGGACAGGTGTGAGGCCTGCGGCGCGGATCTAACCATCGCCGACGTGGGTGATGGCGCTTCATTCTTCGTAATGTGGGTGGCTTTGATCCTCGTTGTTCCGGCCGCCATGGTGTTCGAACTGGTGGTGTCCCCGCCCATCTGGGTTCACGTTCTTCTTTGGGTTCCCGCCATTGTGATTGTCTGTCTCATGCTCCTGCGGCCGTTCAAGGCGACGCTGTTTGCCTTGCAATGGAAGCACAAGGCGGGCGAGGCGAAGTTCGAGGACTGAACCGAGGGCTAGGCTTCGATCCTGCGCGGAGGTATCGCGAAGGCCATGTACTTCCGGCCTTTCCCGGTCCTCACGCTGGTCGCCATTCCGGCCGTCGCAGCCTTGCTGTGGCTGGGCTCGTGGCAGGCTGGACGCGCGGAATGGAAATCCAGGCTGATCGATGACTATGAACGCGCCGCCACATCTGTCCCGCTATCGGCGGAAGCGGCCCTCTGTGCTCTCGCCACTGGCGTTCCCAGGCAGGAAGATCTCTATCGGCCCGTCGACGGGGCCAGCGTTGAGGGCCTCACAGGCGGCTGGCCCCCCGGGGGCGAATTCGTCCGCATGTTTGGGCAGGACGCGGCCGGCAACACTGGCTGGCGTCGCCTGGGGCTTGCAACGCCGCCTGCTTGCATCGCGGAGCAGGGTCGCTTGGTGGTTGAAGGCCAGTTCGAACACTTCATCCCCGGCCAGCCCGAACGCGCGCCGGCCGCGGGTCCGGCGCCTGGCCGTTACACTTTGGCCCGCTGGCCCGCGAAGCCGATGTTTGCCGCAGGCAACTCACCCGAAACGAACGACTGGCACTGGTTCGACGCCACTGAGATGCAAAAGGCTTTTGGGGCTTCGCGCATTAACGATCGCTACTATCTGGCTGTAATGCCCGAAACCATGCCAGCGCATCTGACACGCACGCCGCCGGCGACCCACATAGGCTATTCGGCCACCTGGTACGGGATGGCGATTGCTTTTGTGGTGATATACGCCGTCTTTCACGCGCGGGCCGGCCGCCTGCGCTTTGGAAACCGGGATCCGGCTCAGCAATGAAATACGTATCCACGCGTGGAAATGCCGCCCCGGTCGACTTCGTCTCGGCCAGCCTGATGGGCCTTGCGCCCGACGGCGGGTTGTTCAGCCCCGACGCCTATCCGCATATCGAGCGCCCCAGCCCCGGCGCCACCTACGTCGAGACGGCGACGCGCATCCTTTCCGCGTTCGCCGGCCGAAGCATTCCCGAGGATGCCATCCGTGGCATGGCCGAACGCGCCTATGCGCCCTTCGCCCACCAGTCCGTGGCGCCGCTGGTCGAGACCGGTCCCGGCCGCTGGATGATGGAGCTGCATCACGGCCCGACGCTGGCGTTCAAGGATGTTGCGATGCGCCTGATTGCGCAACTCTATGACCACATCCTGGGCCTGCGAGGCGAGCGCATGACCATCCTGTGCGCCACTTCCGGCGACACAGGCGGGGCGGCTGCATCCGCCTTCGCCGGGTCGAAGCACGTCGACATTGTCATCCTGCATCCGCTGGATCGGATCTCGCCGGTTCAGCGCCTTTTCATGACGACAACTGGTGCAAACAACGTCCGCAACCTTGCGCTGCGGGGCGACTTCGACGGCACCCAGGCAATCCTTAAGCAGCTGCTCGCAGACGACCAGTTCCGCCGCCGTACGCATCTGGCTGCGGTCAATTCGATCAACTGGACACGCGTCGCCGCGCAGAGCGTCTACTTTGCACAGGCTCAGGCGCAGCTCGGCCGTGACCGTCCGATCCGCTTTGTCGTGCCCACCGGCAATTTCGGCGATGCGCTCGCCTGCTATGTCGCTTCGCGTTGCGGGCTGCTCAATCGTTTCGAATGCGTTGCGGCGGTCAACGCCAACGACGCCATGGCGCGGCTTCTCTCCGGGATGCCGCTGGTAAAGGGCGAGACGCATCCGACGCTTAGCCCCGCAATGGACATCCAGCTCCCGTCCAATTTCGAACGCCTGCTGTTCGAGGCTGCGGGCAGGGACGGCGCCGCTGTCGCCTCGGCCTACGCGCTTCTGTCGAGCAAGGGCGAGGCGCCGTTGCCGAAGTCGGCAGCAGCGAAGCTCGGCGGCATGGGGCTCTCCGCCGAGCGCGTCAGCGACCATGAAACTCTTGACGAGATGAAGCGCACCTATGCCGAAACCAGCTTCATCGTCTGCCCGCATACGGCCGTGGGTCTTGCCGCTGCACGCCGCAACCGCACCGCCGACGGTCCGGTCGTCACGCTTTCCACGGCCCACGCCGCCAAATTCCCGGAAACCGTGCATCAGGCACTTGGTGTCTCGGTCAATCTGCCGGATCGCGCCAGCGTCTTTGCCGACCGGCTCGAGGACTATGATATCGGCCCAATGAGCGCTGATTACGTCCGCGATCGCATCGAATCTCTTGTTGTCTCACGCTCCTGATGGAAGACCGCGAAGTCATTCGTTTGTCGAACGGTGCGCGTATCGCTCTCGATGCGATGCCCGGCCTGCGCACCGCAGCTGTCGGCGTGTTCCTGGGCGCCGGTGCTCGTTTCGAGCCAACCGACCGTAACGGACTTGCGCACTTCCTGGAGCACATGGCCTTCAAAGGCGCTCGGGGCCGCAGTGCACGGGAAATCGCCGAGGCCATCGAGGCTCGCGGCGCATCGATGAACGCAGCCACCGAATACGAACGCACCTCCTATTTTGTCCGCTGCCTGAGCGGTGACGCGCCTGAGATGCTCGACACGGCGCTGTCGCTGGTATTCGCGCCGGACCATCCGCCGGAAGAAGTTGAACGGGAGAAGGGCGTCGTCCTGCAGGAAATCGGTGAGGCCGCTGACCAGCCTGATGATCTCGTTTTCGAGCTCGCACAGCAGGCCAGCTACGGCGAGCATCCGCTCGGCCGGCCCATCCTCGGTGTCGAACGAACGCTCAACGCCATCGTCCGCGACGATCTTTACGGCTTTGCGTCAACCAACTATGCGCCCCATCGCACGGTGATCTCGGTCGCCGGCGCGTTCGACCGTTCCGCCATACTCGACACCGCAAATCGGTGGGTCGAACCGCGTCCCGCGCAGACGGGCCCCGCGATCCAGCCGCCTGAGCTTCCCACCGCAAACGTCAAAACCGCAATGCGCAGGCTGGAACAATGTCACCTCGTCCTCGCCCGGCCGGCGCCGTCGGCAGTGTCCGAC
>DATBNA010000177.1:0-2855 GCA_036554545.1 Hyphomonadaceae bacterium | reverse complement strand
CCTAGCAGGGCGTTGGGCCCCTGATGGCCGATCTCCGCGCCAAAGAGGATGGCGACGCCGGCCTAGGCGAGGATAAGCGCGAGAATGTGCTGGCGGGTGATCTCGGTCTTGTAGAAGGCCCAGGTCATCAGCGCGACCATGGTCGGATAGATGTACAGGATCAGGCGTTCGAGCTGGGCCGAGACGTAGCGCAGGCCTTCGAAGTTGAGCCACGAGGAAATGTAGTAGCTCATGATGCCGAGGCCGGCGGCGTAGAGATAATGCTTCGGCGAGGGTTTCTGCGTGGCGCGCAGCCAGGCGTAGACGCCGACGGCGAGATAGACCGGCAGGGCGAAGGCCATCCGGAACGTAAGAAGCTGGCTGACGCTCATGCCTTCGGCGAAGGCGAGCTTGATGACGACGCCCTTGAGCGAGAAGAGGCCTGCGCCGCCGGCGGCGAGGCCGACGCCGATCAGGCGATTGCGGTTCTCATGCTCGGTTGAGATGGACGCGGTGGTCATCTGGTCTCTCCGCTCGTCCTTCGTACTTCTGCGGAGAGGCTGGTGGGACGAGGGTCGCCGGCTTTCCGCCGCCGGCCCTGTCGAGAAGTTACGACGCGCCGGCGCAAGCTTTGATGGCTTGCCACTTGAGTCGAAGGATGCGGGCGGTCGTCATGCGGCGGGTGGATAGGCCCGTTTCCCCGAAGCGGCAATGGGCCCGGCGACGAAGTTGAATGACGTTTCGGCAAGTTGCACGGCGCGTTGTAATCGAGCGGAGCGATTACAATTACAATTACAATTACAACCACACCGGCGCTCGAATGCGCGGCGCCGCCATCGCGGCGACAGCCGGAGGCGGTGTACGAACGCCAAAGCATGGTTGGAGCCCAGCGCATGGCGGGCATTATCCGTCACGCCAGAGGGTGTTGGATAACTTTCCTATCTCCGAGGCTCACCGCCTTGAATCGATGAGAGAAGCGCCGGACGGAAATGGGGGATTCGAGCGGTTTCCTAGGCCGCCACATGCGCCGCAGCCCACCGGCCGAGGCGCTGGATGGCCTGGCGGGACTGGGAGAGCATCGGATAGCGGGCCTGGAAGACGTGGAACATGTCGGGCCAGATCTCGAGCGTGACCGGCACGCCCGCAGCCCCGAGGCGTTCGGCCAGTGCGGTTGAATCCGAGAGCAGGACTTCGGCTTCTCCGGTCTGGATGAAGGCAGGCGGCAGGCCGCGCATGTCAGCGTCGAGGATCGAGAGGTTTCCATCGCCGAGATACTCGCGCGCCCGCGTGGCCAGCGCGTTGGTCGTCAGAAACGGGTCGCGCTGCGCCTTGGCGCCGTGGCTCCAACCGCGGTTGGCGAGGTCGACCCAGGGCGAGAGCAGCATGAGGCCGGCCGGGATCGGGCCGCCCTGCTCTTTCAGTTTCAGCGCCGCGGCCACGGCGAGGCCGCCGCCGGCGCTGTCGCCCGCAAGGATGATGCGGTCAGCGGTGACGCCTTCCTTGATGACGTTGGCGTAGGCGGCGAGGCAATCCTCCAGGGCGGCCGGATGCTTGTGCTCGGGCGCCAGACGATAGTCGGGCAGGACGGCGGCGATCTTCGCGACGCCCGCAACCTGCGAGGCCATCCCCTTATGGCTGCGCGATGAGCCCATGGCGAAGCCGCCGCCATGGCACCAGAGGATGGCGTGATCGCCGCTCGCGCCTTTGGGAAGAAGGCCAAGGCAGGAGACGCCGCCGAGCACGATGTCGGACTGCGTCGCCATTTCCGGCATGGGATCGTTTTCGGCGAAGGCGTCGTAGGCGCGGCGCATCGCAGGGAAGTCCGTGGGATCAACGCCCCGCAGCCGGCCGGCCACGGCTTCGCGCGCCATGGCGAGGTCGCTTGTGATGCCAGCAACGGCGCTCAAACCGTCCATCCGGAACCTGTCCCCGGTTTTTCAGTGGTGAGGATGCAGCCTCACATCTGCATGGTCCAGCCTTCTACTGCCATGGAAGCCTGCCGAACTGCTTCTGTGAGAGTCGGGTGCGCGTGGCACGTACGAGCGATGTCTTCCGACGAGGCGCCGAATTCCATTGCGACGCAGACTTCGGCGATCATCTCACCGACGCCGACGCCGACAAGATGCGCGCCGAGGACCTGGTCGGTTTCGGCGTGCGCCAGGATTTTCACGAAGCCGTCGGTCTCGTGGTTGGTCTTCGCGCGCGAATTGGCGGAGAAGGGAAACTTGCCGGCCTTGTAGGCGACGCCTTCGGCCTTGAGTTCTTCTTCCGTCTTTCCGACCCAGGCGATCTCCGGTTTGGTATAGACGACACCGGGAATGATTCCGTAGTTCACATGGCCTGCCCTGCCGGCGATCAGCTCGGCGCAGGCGACGGCTTCATCCTCCGCCTTGTGCGCGAGCATCGGACCCGACGTGACATCGCCGATCACCCAGACATTCTCGGCGGAGGTGCGGAAATGGTCGTTGGCGATCATGCCGCGCTTGTCGGGCTTCACGCCCACGGATTCGAGCCCGAGGCCGTCGGCGTAGGGACGGCGGCCAATGGCGACGAGCACCACGTCGGCGTCGAGGGCTTCGGCTTCGCCGCCCTTCCCGGTCTCGTTGGCGGCAGGCTGCATGGAGAGCTTGAGCTTCGACTTCAGCTTCTCGACGCCGGTGACCTTCATGCCGAGTTTGAAGCCGAGGCCCTGTTTCGTAAAGATGCGCTGCACCTGCCTGGCCACTTCGCCGTCCGCGCCGGGGAGGATGCGGTCGAGGTATTCGACGACGGTCACTTCCGAGCCCAGCCGGCGCCACACCGAGCCGAGTTCGAGGCCGATGATGCCGGCGCCGATGACGATCATCTTTTTCGGCACGGCTTTGAGCGACAGCGCG
>DATBNA010000078.1:0-3077 GCA_036554545.1 Hyphomonadaceae bacterium | reverse complement strand
GTTCTTGCTTTCGGCCGTTCATTCCAGAGCATCGGCCCGGCGCCGGTCACTGAAGTCCCGACGGTTCGTTCAAGCCCTGGCGCCTTTTTCGATGGGTTGATGATCGGCCTCGGAAATCCAAAGACCATTATCTGGTTCCTGACTCTGCTGCCCCAGTTCATCAACAAGGAGCGGGACGTCCTTGCGCAGACCATGACCATCGCCGTAGTCGGCACCATCATCGATATAGCTGTGCAATGGCTCTACGTTTATGCGGGCGGACACCTGTCGCGCTTCCTCGGCGAGCGTCATGTCCGCGCGTGGTTCGAACGCGGCATGGGAGTTATTTTCATGGGACTGGCGCTGGTGGTTGCGCTATCCCATCGCGCGTGACGGAGGGGGGACATGCGCATGGCGAAGCCAAGGCTCCACATCGGCGACAAGAACTATTCGTCCTGGTCGATGCGGCCCTGGCTGGCGTTGCGCCACGGCGGGATCGATTTCGAGGAAGTCCAGCATTCGTTGCCTGATCTTGGCGGCAAGCCGTCTTTCGGGGCGATCTCGCCCAACGCCCGCGTGCCTGCGCTCGACTGGAATGGCGTCACCATCGCCGAAAGCCTCGCCATCTGTGAATGGGCGGCGGAGCAGCAGCCCGCGCTGTGGCCAAAGGATCCGGCGTCCCGCGCTCTTGCGCGCTCGGCCGCCGCCATCATGCATTCAGGTTTCGCCAACCTGCGCAACGATGCGCCCATGAACATCCGGCGGCGTACGGATGCGGGACGAATGACGCCGGACGGTCTGGCGGACGCGGCGAAGGTCGACGAACTCTGGCGGCAATGGCTTGCGAAGTCAGGCGGGCCATTCCTGTTCGGTCAATGGTCGATCGCCGATGCGATGTACGCGCCGGTTGTGACGCGCTTCATCACTTACGCGATTCCGCGCTCTGCAGAAGCGGATACCTACATCAAGCGAATGGTCGCCGAGCCCCACATGGCGGCGTGGATTTCGGCAGCCGGAAAAGAAACGCGCCAGCTCCCCCGATCCGACATTGCCTAGTCACGGATCAGCGGCAAGGCTGGCCACACTGCGACCTTAAGGAAGCGCGACATGGAACTGAAGGACACGATCCGCACCATCCCGGACTTCCCCAAGAAGGGAATTATGTTCCGGGACGTGACCACGCTAATGGGCAATCCACGCGCCTTCCGCCAGGCGGTGGACGAGCTGGTCCAGCCCTTCGCGGGTTCCAAGATCGACAAGGTCGCAGGCATCGAGGCGCGCGGGTTCATTCTTGGCGGCGCGGTCGCTCACCAGCTTTCGGCCGGCTTCGTGCCTCTGCGCAAGAAGGGGAAGCTGCCACATAACGTCATCACTGAAAGCTACGAACTCGAATATGGCGCGGATGCGATGGAGATACACACTGACGCCATCCAGCCCGGCGACCGGGTGCTGCTGGTCGACGACCTGATCGCCACCGGCGGCACGGCGCTCGCCGCCGTGAAACTGCTGCGCAAGGCGGGCGCGAAGATTTCCGGCGCTGCGTTTCTGGTGTGCTTGCCAGAGCTTCAGGGTGACACCAAGCTGGCCGCTACGGGTGTCGAGGTTTCCTACCTCGTCTGGTTTGCTGGCCATTAGGCACGGCTCGGTCAGGGCGATTCCGACAGGGAAGCGGGGTATTTCCGACTTTTGCTTGCGGACACTGCCGGGTCGGTTCCGTCTGACCTTGTAATGCCGTAAGTCTTCCCAAAATCTGCCGTGGAGCGAAGTCACACACTCCAACGAGAAGTGAGTCCACTCACCAGGATCGCAGGAGACGGTCGTCATGAAATACAACTCCATCCTCGAAACCGTCGGTCGTACGCCGATCGTGAAGCTCTCGCGGCTCGCGCCACGCCATGTCGCACTCTACGTCAAGATCGAGAGCTTCAATCCGATGGGGTCGGTGAAGGACCGTCTGGCGCTTGCCGTCATCGAGCGGGCCGAGAAGGAAGGTGCGCTGAAACCTGGCCAGACGGTGATCGAAGCTACGAGCGGCAACACCGGCATCGGCCTTGCGATGGTGTGCGCCCGCAAGGGCTATCCGCTGGTCATCGTGATGGCGGAGAATTTCTCGGTCGAACGCCGGCGCCTCATGCGCTTCCTCGGCGCCAAGGTCGTGCTTACACCGGCCTCGCAGAAGGGCAGCGGCATGCTCGCCAAGGCAGAGGAGCTGGCGGAGAAGCACGGCTGGTTCCTGACGCGGCAGTTCGAGAACGAGGCCAATGCAGACGTGCACTCGGCAACGACTGCGCCGGAAATCCTCGAAGACTTCGCTGGAGAGCAGTTGGACTACTGGGTCAGCGTGGCGGGAACAGGCGGCACCATGAAGGGCGTTGCGCGGGCGCTGAAAGCCGCGCGGCCGGAAATCCGCATCATCGTCGCGGAGCCCGACAATTCGCAGGTGCTCGGCAGCGGAATTCCCCAGCCTGCGCCGGACGGCCCGCTGATCACCAGCCATCCCTATTTCCGCCCGCAGCCCATCCAGGGAACATCGCCCGACTTCATTCCGAAGCTTGCAAGCGATGCGATGGCCGCGAACCTGATCGACCGTATCGTGCCGATCAACGGGGCCGACGCCCTGCGACTTTCGCGTGAGCTGGCGCAGAAGGAAGGCATATTCGTCGGCATTTCTGCGGGCGCTGCGCTCGCAGGAGCGCTGGAGGTGGCGAGGAGCGCGCCGGCCGGCTCGACGATCCTCTGCATGCTGCCCGATACGGGCGAACGCTATCTCTCCACGCCGTTGTTCGAGGACGTCCCCGTCGACATGACGGCGGATGAACTGGCGATTTCGGAATCGACGCCGATGTGCAGGTTCGACGCCCCGCCGCCACCGGCCTCTGCTGTCGACGAGTCAGCGTCGGCGCCTCCGCGCGACAAGGAGGCCGAGGCCTTTGTGGCGAAGGCGATCGTGGATGAACCGGTGGTGCTGTTCGCGCTGGAGTGGTGTGAATTCTGCTGGTCCGTGCGCAAGCTGTTCGCGGCGCTGTCGATCCCTTACCGCTCGGTCGATCTGGACTCCGTCGCCTACCAGAAGGGCGACATGGGAGGGCGCATCCGTA
>DATBNA010000067.1:0-3292 GCA_036554545.1 Hyphomonadaceae bacterium | reverse complement strand
GATCGAGGAAGAAATCTTCTATCCCGCCTATCTCGAAGCCACGGGTGATGACGAAATGCACGACGAGGCCCACGTCGAGCACAAGGGCGCCAAGAACCTCATTGCCGAGATCGAGGCAGGCAAGCCGGGCGAAAACATGTGGGAAGCCAAGGTCACAGTGCTGAGCGAAATGATCAAGCACCATGTCCATGAGGAAGAAATGCGCGACGGCATGTTCGCCAAGGCGAAGAAGTCCTCGATGGACCTCGACGAAATCGGCATGCAGCTCGCCGCCCGGAAAAAGGAACTGATGAAGGACGCCGGGAAACTCTAGGCAGGGCTCCACACATTATGACCGGGACGGCGGGCAGGCAGGCTTGCCGTCCCATCACGATTATCGATAAGACTCGCTCTGACACGCGCGAACCGCGCATAAGAGAAGAGTCGAGCCATGATCCTGCTCCGCGCCGCCGCTGCGGCATTCGCCGCCGGCCTCGCCCTTGTCGCCTGCCAGCCAACCGCCAAAGGACCGGCGACGCCTGAAGGCGGTCTCGCCATCGCGCCGCTGGAATACAAGTTCCGCGAACTGCCCAACGGCCTGCGCGTCTACGCCATGCCGGATTCCAACACGGCAAACGTCTCGGTCGCCGTCTGGTACGATGTCGGTTCGAAGGATGATCCGGCTGGCCGCTCAGGCTTCGCGCACCTCTTCGAACACATCATGTTCAAGTCGACCACGAACATGCCGGCCGAAACATTCGACCGGCTTACCGAGGACGTCGGCGGCTTCAACAACGCGTCCACCTGGAACGATTTCACCAACTACTACGAGACCGTGCCGGCCAATCACCTCGAGCGCGTGCTGTGGGGCGAGGCCGAGCGCATGGGCTCGCTGGTCGTCGATGAGGCCAACTTCAAGTCCGAACGCGACGTGGTGAAGGAAGAGCTGCGCCAGTCCGTGCTCAGCCAGCCTTATGGGAAGTTGTTCGCATTTTACATGACGCAGTCGGCATTCAACGTGCACCCCTATGGCCGGCCCGGCATCGGCTCGCTTGCCGACCTGGACGCCGCAACCGTCGAGGACGTACGCGCCTTCCACGCCGCCTACTATCGGCCTGACAACGCCGTGCTTGTGGTCTCCGGCAATTTCGACCAGGCGCAGCTCGACGCGTGGGTCGACAAGTATTTCGCGGGAATCAAGAAGCCCGCTCGCCCGATCCCGCGTGTTGCCGCGGTCGAGCCGGCCCGCACGGAACCCAAAGACCTCACCGTCTACGAACCCAACGTGCCGTTGCCTGCCGTGCTGATGACATGGTCGCAGCCCGAGGCGGAAAGCCCGGACATTCCGGCGCTGATGCTGCTCGACGCTATCATGACACGCGGCCAGTCCTCGCGGCTCTACCAGTCGATGGTCTACGACCAGAAACTCGCCGCTGATGTGGGCTCCAATTTTGACATAAACGACCATCCGGGCGTCTATGCGCTCTATGCCATCCTCAGCGACGGCAAAACAGCTGACGAAGGCGTCGCCTCGCTCAAGGCCGAGATCGCGAAGATGCGCGACACAGCTGTTTCTGCGTCGGAACTCGAAGAAGCCCGCAACGAGCTGATCACGTCCGCTCTGCAGAACCGCGAAACGTCAGACGGTCGCGCCGACGAACTTGCGCGTTCGGTCATCCTCTACAAGGACCCGCAGGCTTCGGACAATACTCTCGCAAAACTGCAGACGGTGACGGCTGAAGACATCCAGCGCGTCGCCAGGGCCATCCTCGACGACACGAAGACAATCACCATCCGCTACCTGCCGGAAGAACAGCAGAACGGCGCGCCTGAAGCGACCTTCGCCGACGCCCCGACGATCCAGGCGACGAAGATCGACATCCCCGCCGCCGAAATCCCGACCTACACGCTCGCCGCGGAAGCCTCTCGCGTGCAGCCGCCCGCCGCTGGTCCGGCGGTCGCCGCCAAGGTTCCGGGCGCCACGGAAAAAACGCTGGCCAACGGCCTCCGCGTCATTGTCGCCAGCAAGCCCGGCCTGCCTCTGGTCAGCGCCAGCCTGCGCATCTCTGCAGGCGGCGCACTCGATCCGAAAGACAAGGCCGGCCTCGCCACCATGACCGCCGACCTGACCACGCGCGGCACGGAAACCCGCTCGGCGACCGAGATTGCGCGTCAGATCGAAACGCTGGGCGCCTTCATCGGCGCATCGGCCGGTCCCGACGCCACCGACGTCTCTGTCGGCGGTCGCGCCGACAAGGCGGCCGACATGTTCGCCATCATGGCGGACGTTGTGCAGAACCCCGCTTTCGCACAGGAAGAACTCGACCGCGCGCGCCAGGAAACGCTCGACGGCCTGATGGTCCAGCTCCGCCAGCCTTCATCCATTGGCCGCTTCGCCATGAATCGCGCGCTGTTCGGCGATGCGCCTTATGGCGGTACACCGACGCCAAGGAGCATCGGGGCGCTGGCGCAGACGGACATCGCGGCCTTCCATGACGCGTGGTGGAGGCCCGACAACGCCATCCTTGTCATCGCCGGCGACATCACGCCGGAAGCCGGCTTCGCGCTGGCCGAAGGCGCGCTCGGAACATGGGCGAAGCCGGAAGCCGCGCTCGCAGCGACGCCTCCGGCAGCCGGCGCCGCCAAGGCGCCGATCGCGATCGCCGTCGATGTCCCGCAGATTGGCCAGGCCGCGGTCTTCCTCGGCCGCACAGGACCCGCACGCACCGACGACGACTATTTTCCAACGCTCGTCGCCAACAACGTTCTCGGCGGCGGGTATTCAGCGCGGCTTAACGCCGAGATCCGCATCAAGCGCGGCCTCTCTTACGGCGCGAACTCCGGCATTGCTCCCCGCAAGGCGGCGGCGCCGATCATCGCTTCGGCCCAGACGCGCAACGATGCTGTACCGCAGGTCGTCGACCTGATGGTCTCGGAGTTCACGCGCCTCGGTTCGGCGCCGATCCCCGCGAATGAGCTCGACGCCCGCAAGGCCGTGCTGATCGGCGGTTTCGGGCGCTCGGTCGAAACCACCGGCGGCCTGGCCGGCCAGCTTTCGGCGCTTGCCCAGTTCGGCCTGCCGCTCGACAAGCTGCAGTCCTACTCGGCCGACGTGAACGGAGTGACCGCTGAACAGGCGGCGACAGCCGCGAAGGCATACTTCGACCCGGCGCAGGCCTCGCTGATCGTGGTCGGCGATGCGCAGCAGTTCTGGAATGGTATCCGTGGCAAGCGTGAGGGCTTCCAACGCATCGGCATCGACAAGCTGAACCTCGACAGCGCCACGCTGAAGTGACACCTTCGGCATCGCTCC
>DATBNA010000034.1:0-16792 GCA_036554545.1 Hyphomonadaceae bacterium | reverse complement strand
CGTCATGAAGGGCGCCGGGCACATCGCGACGCATCGGCACAAGAATGGAGGGCGCTTCGCCGAGGTGATCACGGCCTGGCTCGAATTCCAGCTCAAGGGCGATGCCGAAGCCGCGAAGATGTTCGTAGGGCCGCAATGCGGGCTGTGCACGGATCCGCAGTGGGTGGTGACAAGGAAAGGCATGAACTGACGCCGTCAGACCTGACGGTTGCTCTTGCACAGCGCGCCGCGGCGATTGATTATGGCCTATATTGACCTGCACGGCCGCCGATGGAGCGCGCCAGCCCATGGGAGTGGAAGATGCGCTTCGCAACACTGGCTGCGCCTGCACTGATGCTTCTTGCGGCCTGCGCTGCCGCGCCGGATCTGTCAGCTTCCGACGGAAAGGTGTCGCGCCCGAACGAGTACTCCGGCTGGTCCGAGAAGTCCTATGACGGGCATCAGCGCTCATCCTTCTATGTCCAGGCGCGCGATGGCACGAAGCTCGCTGTGGATCTCTTCCGCCCGACAAAGGGCGGGGTCGTTGCTTCCGAGAAGCTGCCCGTCGTCTGGATGCACACGCCCTACAACCGCCGCGCCTATCGCGGCGGCGAGGCGGCGGAGACCTACCCCGGATTCGCGTTGAAGCTCGCGCCCTACGGATACAACGTGGCCGTCGTCGACTTCCGCGGCGTCTATGCCAGCTATGGCAAGAACATCGCCTACAATCGCGGCGAGTGGGTCGATGGCGCGAAGTGGGATGCCTACGACGTCACCGAATGGTTCGCGAAACAGCCCTGGTCGAACGGCAGGATCGGCATGTGGGGCTGCTCGGCAACCGGCGGCAGCCAGATGCAGGCGCTGACCACGCGCCCGCCATCGCTCAAGGCAGTCGTGCCGATGAGCGCCGAATTCGACGCCTACCACTTCACCACCATGGGCGGCGTCTCTGGCCCCGGCCGCATCGCGCCTCCCGGTCAATCGGGTGAGAACAGTGCTGTCGCCGGCCGCGACCGGCTTGCCGCCCCTGTCGATGGTCCCGAGGCGCAGGCGCAGCTTGCGGCCGCGGTTGCGAGCCACAAGGACAACATCGAAAGCGTCGGCGTTGTGCCCTTCAAGGACTCCGTCTCGCAATCGACCGGCCTCGTCTGGTGGGAAAAATCGAGCCCGCACGCATACCTCGATGAGCTGAAAAAATCTGACATCGGCGTCCTCTCTGTCGCCAACTGGGACGAAGCTGGCACACGCCACGGTCCCTTCTTCACCTTCAACAACCTGCCGCGTGAGAACACCAAGCTGCTGGTCGGCCCAGCAACGCACTGCGCCTGGACCGCCGTGAAAGACGAAACCGGCTTCGATCTCGTCACCGAGGAGCTGCGATTCTTCGACTATTGGCTGAAGGGCAAGCAGAACAATGTGATGCGCGAGCCCGCCGTCACCTATTTTACCTACAACGCACCAAAAGAATCCCAGTGGCGCAGCAGCGAGACCTGGCCGCTGAAGAATGAGCGCCGCACGGAATTCTACCTCTCCGGCGGGTCCGTGCTCGATCGCAACAAGCCTGCCGCCGCCGCCGAACGGTCAACCCCGATGGGCGCCGCGCCTGTCGCCCAGACTGTCACGATTGAGGCCGCGCCGGGCGGCGCCGTTTTCGAAACCCCTGCACTCGTCGAAGACATGGAAGTCACCGGGCATCCGGCGATGACGCTCTGGGTGAAGACCGACGCAGGCGACACCGACGTCACCGCCCGCATCGATGATGTCGCGCCGGATGGATCGACACGATCCTACCAGATGCTCGGCCGGCTGCGCGCCTCGCACCGCCAGCTTGCGACGCCGCCCTACAACCACCTCGGCCTGCCCTGGCAGACACACAGGATCGCGGACGCCAGGCCAGCGCCCGCAGGCCAGCCTATCGAGCTGAAGTTCGATCTTCTGCCGATGTCCTATATCTTCAAATCAGGTCACAAGGTTCGCCTCACCCTCACTTTCGCCGATCCGCAGCGCCGCGAATCGCCGCCGCCCGTCACAGTGCTCTCCGGCGGCGCGACGCCCTCGGCGCTGACGCTGCCGCTGATACCTGCTCGCTAACCCGGCGGAAGCTCTCCAAACAGGCGGCATGACGCTCGCGCAAGCCGCCTCGGGCCTTATGCGCGATTGACCGTTTTTGTCCGCGGTGATTGGTGGAGCGCCGTGCGCACGAAGTACGGTATGCAATCCGGAGCCAGGCCTTGGCCGCAGCAACAATCCGAACGGCGAAAAAGAAGACGCCGAAGGCGGCAAAAAAGGTTCGTGTCCCCAACGCCGAGCGCAGCGCCAATACGCGCCTCAAGCTGGTCGAAGCGACGATCCAGTGCCTCCACGAACTCGGTTATCACCAGACCAGTACGGTGGTGGTGACCAAGCGCGCCAAGGTCAGCCGCGGGGCCATGCTCCATCACTTCCCCAGCAAGGCCGATCTGATGATGGCCGCCATGGAGCACATCCGCTCCAGGCGCGGCGATGCGCACCGCAAGCACCTCGAACGCTTCAAGACAGAGCGCGAGCAATTCCTGCAGCTCATCGATGTCCTGTGGGAGGAATTCCAGACGCCTACCGGCGTCGCCCGTATCGAACTCATGCTCGGCTCGCGCAACGATCCCGAACTGCGCCCTCGCTTTTCCGAACTGAACCTCGAGCTCGAACGCATCCACAAGGAGCGCATCTGGGCCCGCGCCGAGCGCCTCGGCATCAAGGACCGCAGGAAGATCGACGCCTTCGTGCAGCTTTACGCCGCCGCCCTGCGCGGCCTCGCCATCGATGCGCTGTGGCCGCAATCCATGCCCGACATCAAGGGGGCGGTGGCGCTGCTCAAGGAAGCGCAGCTCAACCTTCTGAACAGCCTGACATCCGGCCGTAGCTGAAACCGGCTGCCCTGGGCGTCCGGCGCACCGCCGTCCGGCGGGCCTATGGCCGAAGAAATCTCCCTCTGGCTGGGGCGCAGGGATTCGAACCCCGGAATGGCGGTACCAAAAACCGCTGCCTTACCACTTGGCGACGCCCCATCAGAGGGAGCGGCTAGTTACGCAATTCGCGTTGCGAACGCAACTGGCCGGAAGCGTGCTGTTTTGGCCCGGTTTTCGGGCAGAATCGCGACTTCCGGGCCGGCCTTCGCCGCCCGCCTGTCCGGCGTTGCGCGGCTGTTGGAAAGCCGCTATAGGCCCCGCTCCGTCGGAGTATAGCTCAGCCTGGTAGAGCGCTTGCTTCGGGAGCAAGAGGTCGTTGGTTCGAATCCAGCTACTCCGACCAGGCTCTTCCCGACATACCTGATCGCCCGCACTGGCCGCTCCCGTTGGCCGCCTTCAGTGCCGCGGGTTCCGCAGCGGGCGGTTTACCGCTAATCAGTAAATCTCGCCGGGAAGCAGCGGAGCGGCCATGAAGACCTTTCTACTCACCTTTCTCGGCGGACTTGCCGCGCTGGTGGTGTTCTTCATCCTCTTCCCGATCGTGCTGCTGCTCTCCTTCATTCCGTCGGCGGAGCCTCCGGCGGCGAAGAATGCCGTGATCCAGCTCGACCTGCGCGGCGGCTTCATAGACCAGCCGGCCAGCGATCCGATCAGCGCCCTCTTTACCGACACATCCTTCGTCGAGGTCCTGCTTCGCCTCAACGCGGCGGCAGAAGATCCCAATGTGAAAGGCGTCTTTGTCCGGGCGGCGGAAATGGACCTCGGATCCTCGCGCGCCGAGGAGCTGCGCGAGGCCTTCCTGCGCCTCAAGGCGAAGGACAAGTTCGTCATCGCGCACAGCCAGGGGTTCCTCGCCACAGGCCCGGCCTCCTACCGCGCCATTTCGGCAGCCGACGAGATCTGGATGCAGCCTGGCGTCTCCTTCGAGACCCCCGGCATCACCTTCGAGACCCTGTTCCTCGGACGCGCCTTCAACATGCTGAAGGTGACCCCCGAGATCGAGCAGTTCTACGAGTTCAAGAACGCCGCCGACGTCTACAAGCAGCGCGAATACACGCCCGCCCACGCCGAAGCGATGACGGCGCTGGCGGATAGCGTCTGGACCCACTCCATCGCCGACATCGCCGCCGACCGGAAGGCCGATCCGGCCGCGATGCGCACCCTGCTCGAGAACAGCCCGTACCAGGCCGAGCGCGCGCTCGAACTCAAGCTGGTCGACAAGCTCGGCTGGCCGGAGGAAGCGGCTGACGCAGCCAAGGCCCGCGCCGGCGACGGCAACCTTGTCCCGATCGATGAATACGTTTCGCCGCGCCGCAGCGGCAAGGCCGTGATCGCCATCGTCGGCGGCGAAGGCGACATTGTCACCGGCGAAGGCGGTCCGTCCGACCCGCTGTCGGTCGGCTCGCCCGTCTTCGCATCGGATCGTGTGGCGAAGGAGCTGCTCGACCTGGCCGATGACCGCAAGGTCGACGCCGTCGTCTTCCGCGTGGATTCGGGCGGCGGCTCGGCCGTGGCGTCCGACCAGATCTGGAGGGCTGTCGAACGCCTGCAGGAAGCCGGCAAGAAGGTCGTCGTGTCGATGGGATCGGTCGCTGCTTCTGGCGGCTACTATGTCGCCGCGGGGGCCGACGCCATCGTCGCAAACCGCTCCACCATCACCGGCTCCATCGGCGTCTTCGGCGGCAAGTTTGCGATTGCCGACGGGCTGCGCCAGATCGGCGTCGATCCTGACGAAGTCCGTGTGGGCGGTGAGTTTGCCTCTGCCTACTCGACCGAAAGGCTCACCAACTCGCAGCGGGTGAAGCTCCATGAGTCACTCGACGCGGTCTACAAGCGCTTCACCTCGCTGGTGGCAGAGGGCCGCAAGCTACCCATCGAGAAAGTGCAGGACATCGCCAAGGGCCGCGTCTGGTCGGGCGAACAGGCGAAGATCAACGGCCTTGTCGATGAAAACGGCGACCTCATAGCCGCGATCAACAAGGCCAAGGTGCTCGCAGGCTTCTCGGCCGAGGACAAGGCCACCATCCGGCTGCGCCTCTACAGGTCCTCGCCATTCGACCTGCTCACGCAGGCGATGGTGCAGGCCAGGGTCAGTTCCGGCGAGCGCCAGATGATCGAGGTGTTTGGCCAGGTCGTCGGTCGCGACCGCGCCGCCGCGGTGCTCAACCAGGTCCGCCGCCTCGGCCAGGAACGCGGCGTCCAGCTCTGGACCCCGCCCGTGATCGAGCGCTAGGGCCTGCGCTAATCTTGATTATTCGCAGCGCTCAAAAACGCGCCCTGTTTTGCTTGGAAATTCTCCTGCGGCCCTTGCGGGAACCCCGTTAATTTTAACGAAGGCGGTAACCATTGGCAGGCATTGTCCGCCTCGGCGAACACATCGCCCGACCAAGAAGGTAATCGACATTGAGCGATCATATCGATGAGATCAGAAAGCTTTCCGGCGACGCCTTTGATCGGGCGATACCGGGAATGGACCGCCTGCCGATGCTCCGGCGCCTACGGGAATTGCTGGACGAGTCGGAGGCCGCAACCGAGATAACTTTCAGCTACACGGAGGAAGATGAGACGCAAGTCACCATCGACCCTGTGGCTGACGAGATCGAGCGTATCGAGCTTCGTTCGAAGCTCGGTATGGCGGCCTGAACGATCCAGGCTCTCTGACCCTCACAACTGTTTTCTTGAAACAGGAAAGGCCCTCCGCACACTCGCGGGGGGCTTTTTGTTTCTCGCGCCGGCGTGGCCGCGCCGGTCGTGCGGCATCAACTCCAAATGACCAGCTTCGCTCGCGCCATTCAGAGGATTGCGTATAGAATGCCTGGATGGAACTTCTGGCGCGCGCTCGGATCGTCATGTGGCAAGGCGCCAGCCTGTGGATCGTCGACGCCACTCCCATCAAGGAACGCGAGACCAAGCGAACGGATTTTCACGCTCACCACGCTGTCCAGGTGACGCTCGCACTGGACGGCCGGTTCCGCCTCGACACCAGGGACGCTCACGTGCGTGGTGATGCCGTAGCGGTCGCTGCAGATGTCCAGCACGCTTTTGAGCCTGAAGGACTCATGGCGATCATTTTCATTGAACCCGAGAGCCGCATGGGGCGAGCAGTGGCGCGCCAATTGTTCGATGGCGCCGAGCTGGCCGCGATCCCGCCTGGAATGCTGGGTGACCTGCGCGAGCGCATTACGGCAACCTATCGCGCCCGAGCTAGAAGCGACGCGACATTGGTGAACGTCGGCCGGGAGCTGGTGGCGGCGCTCGGAGCGGATGCGATCGCCGGAGAGCCTGATCCGCGTATCCGCAAGGTTATCGCCTGGGCGGCGGCGCAGATCGATGAACCCGTTGGTCTTTCCGACGCAGTCGATGTCAGCGGATTGTCGGCGAGCCGCCTGCGCCATCTGTTCGTTGAGCAGACGGGACTGCCCTTCAAGACGTATCTGCTGTGGCTGCGACTGACACGGGCGGTCGAGAGCTTTGCCGCCGGCGAGACCCTCACGCGAGCGGCCCATGATGCCGGCTTTTCCGACTCAGCCCATCTAAGCCGAACCTTCCGCCGGATGTTTGGCGTCGCTCCGGCTTCGTTGCGCATGGTCTAGCCCTTCCGTTCAAGCGGGGGTTTCGGGTCCATCCTAGATACCGGTCATCAGCAACCGGAAGCCCAGGAGGTTCCAATGACCACCCAATGCCACTGCAAATCCTGCAATTGCGCGCCGCCGTGCAACTGCGGCTCCTCGTGCCGTTGCGCGGCGGGAAGCCCGCGCGCCAGCTCAGTCTGCGGCGCTGGCTGCGCTTGCGGCGGCGCTTCGACGGCCACCAGCGGTGGCGACGAAAAAACCCAGGCCAAATGAGGCGCGCCGCTGCGAGTTCCCCGGCCTCCTGAATGGCAGCCGGGGAAGTTGCAGCCGGCTCAACCCTAAGGGAGGAATTCATGGAATACGTTGTGGGCGCCGGCTTGGCGCTGGGTGTCGCTGTGTTTGCCACCCTGGCTGGCCTTGACCGTGATCGCGCCTTTTATCCCACGGCGCTAATCGTCATCGCGTCGTACTATGATTTGTTCGCGATCATGGGCGGCGGCGGCGCACTCGGCGTGGAGACCGGTGTACTGGTCGTCTTTATCTGTATTTCTGTCATCGGCTTCCGGACCAACCTGTGGATTGTGGCTGGCGCATTGGTGGGGCATGGACTGTTCGATCTGATTCACGGGCAGCTGATCGATAATACGGGCGTCCCCAGCTGGTGGCCGATGTTCTGCCTTAGCTTTGATGTCGTGGCCGGTAGTTATCTCGCATGGCGTCTCGCCTCGGCGCGTCTTGAGGCGCAAGCTGGTCCGGGCTTCGGCGCGCGTATCCATCCCCATGTTCAGGACGAATTGCTGGCTGCCAAAGCTTCGGAACGGGCCGGCAATCCTGCCGCGGGTTTCCGCCATCTCGAGCGCGCCCATGTCCTTGGGCAGACTTCAACTGTTGAGCACGTGCGGGTTCACGCACACATGCTCGCTTGGGGACTGCGCCAGCGCAACGCCAGGGAAGTCGGCGGACAAGTGCAACGCATGGTTGGCGCTGCCCTGGTCACCGGTCTGGGGCTGGTTCCTCATGGAAATACGGGCGGATCGAATGTCCATCCGTTCAGGCCAATGCTGATCCCGGACGACCTCGCGAGAACCATTGCCGGTGCTCGAACAGTAGCCGGGACTTTGCTGTCGGTAGTATTCGTCGTCGCAACGCTTTTGGGAGCAGGCGCGCAGAGCCCGTAAAAGATGAAATCGGGCGATGCGCGGACTTCTCTCAGCTGCAGGCCAGATCTCGATTGGCCGCTCTCGGCGATTTCGGGCCGCATGTCCGGGACGGTGCGAACAACCGGGCGCGGACGGAACCGGTCCTCGCTCGCTGCAGGAAGTGAGAGACAATTGCCTTGACGTCCAGCAGCGGCGCCCGCTTGCGGCCTCGATCATGCCGCCCGCGGACGGTATTGCGTCGCGAGGTCGAACGGGCCGTCTGCGCTCACCTTCCCGGTCTCGACCAGATGTATGATGTGGGCCAGCACAGAATGGCACGCCGCCGGATGCAGACGCTTGTCGACATCCTTGTAGATCACCTTGACCATGTCGGGGATCAACGTGTCGCCTGCTTTCAGGCGATCGAGGATCATCTGCTCGCGCGCCCTGCGGTGGGCGATGTAGGCGTCGATGAACGGCGGAACGTTCGTCACCGGCGGACCGTGCGTCGGCCAGATGGTTGAGAAGCCGCGCGCCTTCACTTTCTCGAGGCTGGCGAAATAGTCGCCCATGTTGCCGTCAGGCGGCGAAATCACCGTGGTCGACCAGCCCATCACATGGTCGCCGGAGAACAGCGCGTTCTCTTCCTTCAGCGCATAGCAGACATGGTTGGATGTGTGTCCCGGCGTGGTGATCGCCTCGATGGTCCAGTTCGGTCCCTTGAAGACGTCGCCGTCTCTCACGGTAATGTCGGGCTTGAAGCGCAGGTCGTCGCCTGCCTCCATCCGCACTTCGGATTCCGTCGGACTGCCGGCGCCGATCCCGAAGACCTGGCAGCCTGCCCATTTTGCCAGGGGATGCGCCAGCGGCGAGTGGTCCATATGGGAATGCGTCACCAGCACATGGGTGATGCGCTCGCCTTTGAGAGCGTTCTTCAGCGCCTCGAAATGCCGGTCGATCATCGGCCCGGGATCGATTACAGCGACCTCGCCCTCTCCGATGATGTAGACGCCGGTGCCGAGATAGGTGAAGGGACCGGGGTTGTCGGCAACTACACGCCGCACGCGCGGCGACACACGCGCCACGTCGCCGTATTTGAACTCAAGATCGCGTACGAACGGTATGCCGCTCATCCCTGACCCTCGATTGCTGGCAGGCTAAGGCGCGAAGGCCGTTCCAAATGCACGGGCGAGCAAACGCGTTGCGCGCAGCTTTTGCCCCAAAGGAAGGGCGACAGGCGGTCCCATGTCCGTCTTGTTGGCATCAACGATGTAGATCCGTCCGTCCTGTCTGTTTCGGAGCACGTCGACTCCTCCCCAGTCAAGCCTGATTTCAGAGCAGAAACGCCGGATCAGATCGATCTCCGCCGGCGTGAAAACGTCTTCAGGTTTGGCCCAGTCGACGCTGACATTCTCGTTCGCGAATCGCCGCGACAGCGGGCGCCGCTTGCGGAAGACGATTACCGGCTTGCCGTTGACCGTGCAGGTTCGAAGGTCTTCCACCAGCCCGCCCTCGATCTCGTTGTCGATGAGCTTCTGATAGCTCCGTCCTGATACGCGCTCGATCGGTCCCTGGATGATGCGGCCGTCATGAGCTGCATTGATTTCCGACTTGTCGACGATCGGTCCGTCGTACTTCGCGGGATCGACGCCGAGCGCATAGCCTGCGACGCGCTCGAATGCTGCGGCGATAGTCGATTTTGAAATATCACGGCAATTGAAGTTGACCGTCCGCACCTTGCGCACCCGCTTCGACATGTCGGGCAGCTTCGGGTCGCAGGTTGTCGAATCGTCGAACTGCATGACGATGTCAGCCTGCGTGGCGTCTTCGATCTGCTTGGCGCCGGCGCACTGCATCACCGGCCATATCAGGTACCAGGGGCGCGGCCTCTCGGGCAGGAAGGCGATGGTTGGCGGCTTGTGCCCGGACACCCTTCGCGAGATGCGCCACATGTTGGCGGCGGTGAAGAAGCAGAACCAGGTGAAGATGTCGTGCCAGAGCTTCAGGTCGAGCGTGAAGCGGTGCCCTGTCTTCTTTACGAGGACGATGTTGTCCTCGACGATGAAGTCCGAGGTCCAAAGCCAGTTTGCCAAAGCTCTACGCGCCTTTCCCCGGTTTCGGGTTGTCGATGTGGCGGCCCGGGTTCGTTGCCCGCGTACCGTCCTCGCCCCTTATGCACTTGTCCGTAAGTCCGGACCTGAAGTCTGACCGGGCCGGAGAGTCGCCCGATGCCGCAATAGCTGGAATCGCAAGGTCCTTCAAAGCCCTGCGATGAAGACAGCCTACTATCGCGCGGCGAGCCGACGCAAAGCATCTTTCAATGCAGCAAGGTTATAGCCGGCATTCCCTGCAGCCTCGATGATGGCGTCCACGCCCATGGCGCCGCTTTTGGCCTGTGACAGGGCCCACGCCGTGATGGAGCGGGTCCCCGAACGACAGTAGGCGACCGTCGGACCTGATGCTTTTGCCGCAGCCTCGATAGCTTCGGGCGTGGGCGGTCCCACGAACGGGGCGTGAACATAGCTCATGCCCGCGGCCTCTGCTGCTGTCCTTATGTCTGCTCCCCTTGATCCGGCCGGCGCCTCCTCATCCGGGCGATTGTTTATGAGATGGCGGATGCCGGCGGCTTTCAGCTCCGCCAGATCCTCAATCCCAAGCTGAGCGGCGACCGCAAAAGTCCCGGTTACCTGTCTCACGTCAGCCATTGCGGTTTCCCTGTTCTTCTGCGGCGCGGCAATTTCGCCCGCTTGCGCCTCGTTACGGCTTTGTCGTCTTATACTGCCGCAACCGAGCAGGGCGTAATATTCTTGTCAGATCAGGTTCGTTCGTCCGCTCTCGCGCGCCTTTCCTCGCGCATCCCATGGGCCTACGCAGCGCGGCGCATTCTGGCGGCCATCCCCACCATGCTGGCGATCATAACCGTCGCCTTCTTCATGATGCGCGCGGCGCCGGGCAATCCCTATTCAGTCGACCGCAAGCTGCCGCCCGAGGTCGAGGCCAACATGCGGGCGAGCCTCGGCCTCGATAAGCCGCTGCACGAACAATACTTCGAATATCTCGGCAATGTGGTTACGGGCGATCTCGGCCCGTCGATGAAAAACAAGGACAAGACGGTTTCGGAGCTGATCGGCGAAGGCCTGCCGGTTTCGCTGACCATCGGCGCCCTGTCGATGTCGCTGGCGATATTCTTCGGTGTCGGGCTCGGCGTCATGGCGGCCGTGCGGCAGAACTCGGCCGCCGACTATTCCACCATGGGCCTCGCCATGGTCGGGATATCGATACCGACCTTCGTCACGGGGCCATTGCTGTCGCTGATCTTCGGCGTCTGGCTGGGCTGGTTCGCCGCGGCAGGTCTCGATCTCGGCCGGATGAATTTCTACAACCTTACCCTGCCCGTTTTGACTCTGGCCCTGCCGCAGATCGCCATCATCTCGCGCCTGATGCGCGCCTCGATGATCGAGACGCTGCGCTCGAACAGCATACGCACCGCGCGTGCGAAGGGATTGAGCGAACGCCGCATCCTTCTCCGGCACGCCGCGCCTGCCGCGATCCTCCCGGTCGTCAGCTATCTTGGTCCGGCCGTGGTCGGCATCATCACGGGCTCCATCGTCGTCGAACGCGTCTTCGGCCTGCCCGGCATCGGCCAGTCCTTCGTCGATGGCGCCATGACCCGCGACTACACGCGCGTGATGGGCGTCGTGATCCTCTATGGCGGCCTGATCATCGTCTTCAACCTGATCGTCGACATCCTCTATGCGATTCTTGATCCGCGGGTGCGCTACGAATGACCGTGATGGCCGCCCCCGCCGAAAACGCCGCCCTGCTCAATCGCGCAGCGGTCAAGGGCCGTTCGCTGTGGGACGATTCCCGCAGGCGCCTGCTCGCCAACAAGGCCGCCATGGCCGGCTTCATCGTGCTCGGCCTGCTGGTTCTGATCGCGGTCTTCGGGCCCCTCGTCTGGCCGCATAAGTACGAGACGCAGTACTACGACCGCCTCTCGCTCGCGCCGACCCTCGAGAACCTGCACATCCTGGGCACCGACATCTACGGCCGCGACATGGTCGCGCGCCTCATGGCGGGGCTGGGTATCTCGCTGATGGTGGGCGCCGTCGCCACCTGCGTCAGCCTGGTCATCGGGGTCGCTTGGGGGGCGATCGCCGGGTTCGCCGGCGGGCGGATCGACCAGTTCATGATGCGGATCGTCGACGTGATCTACGCCTTGCCCTTCCTCTTCTTCGTCATCCTCGTCACCGTCGTCTTCGGACGCCACATCTTCCTCATCTTCCTCGCCATCGGCGCCGTCGAATGGATGACCATGGCCCGCATCGTCCGCGGCCAGACCCTCGCGCTCAAACAGAAGGAATTCGTCGAGGCCGCCCGCGCCGCCGGCGTGAAGCCCATCGGCCTGATCATCCGCCACATCCTGCCCAACCTGCTCGGCCCGGTCGCCGTCTATGTGACCCTCACCATGCCGGTCGTGATCCTGCAGGAGAGCGTCCTCTCCTTCATCGGCCTCGGCGTGCAGGAGCCGCTCACCTCTCTCGGCCGCCTCATCTCCGACGGCCAGAAGGAATTCGGCAGCTCCTGGCTGCTGTTCGGCCCGGCGGCCGTCATGGTGATCACGCTGTTCTCGCTGAACTTCATCGGCGATGGCCTGCGCGACGCGCTTGACCCGAAAGACCGCTAACGGGGTTCTAGTAGGGACATTCGCGAGGCTTCTTCCCGTCGGCGATCAGCTTGCGGTATTTCGCGACGTTCTCGTCGGCCTCGGCGCGCGCCTTCACAGCCATCTGGTCGATGTTCGACCGCGCCTTGAGGTCGAACTCGGCGTTGGCTGTCACCTTCTTGCCTTCGCGCAGCTTGATGACCAGCCGCGTAGGATCCTCGTTCTTCACGAGTTCTGCGAGCTTGGGTTCGCCCTTCCCGGGTTCGGAGGCTTTCCAGCTCAGCTTGCTGCCCGAGGGCGAAAGCTCGGCCTCCACCTGCACCTGCTCCAGCGGCGAGGCCTTGCCCGTGCGGGGGATCGAAAACTGCGTCGTGACGACATTGGCGTTCGACGGACCAGCAAGACGACCGCCCTCGCCCATCCGGTAGTGCAGCATCAGGCGCGGCGAGGTCATGAACTGGGCGTCGAAGCTCTGGTATTTGTCTCGCGGCGGCATCCAGCTCAGTGTGGATGACTTGATCGTCCCGTCGGGTGTGAGGTTGTAGCCAGCGATAACCTCGCCCGCTGCGCCCTCAACGACGCCCTCGCAGTAGATTTCCTGGGCAAGCGCCGGCGTTCCGGCGAGAACGAACACAGACAGGATGAGAGAGCGCATCGCGCAAACCTTTCCGCCCCCGCGTTCGTTATTCTAGCCGCGGGAGCGGAGGGAACGAAAGGGCCAAAAGGCGCCGGATCAGGGAACCTTCGCGCGGCCGTCCTCGCCCATTTCGACGCGGCCCATGAAATTGCCGGCCGGATCGCAGGTCCAGCAATGTCGAAGAAAACGATCGGAGCAGGCCGCATGGCATTCCTGTGTTCTGTGGTTGCTGGGCCTTGGCGGCGCCGGTCGTGAAGGCAAGCGATGCGAACAGAGGAGCGATCTTCATCAGGCCGCCGCCTGTCGCGCCGGCATGAAGCGGCTGTTGCGAAGAAGCAGAGCCGAAAGCAGCGAGATGAGGACGCCGACCGGGACCATCTCGATGAAGGTGATCGGCAGGCGGACGAGCGGGTTTTCCATGTACAGCTTCATGAAGGCTTGGCTCTCGGCGATCTTCTGCTCGAGCGCTGCGCCCGTCGCGCCGCTGGCGGCTGCCTGCTGCGTTGTCATCTTGGCCATCAACGCCTCATAGTCGAACCCGCTGGCGAGCACGATTTCCCACCCAATGATCCAGCCAAGGCTGGCGACCGCGCTTATGCCCAGCCCCACCAGGAAAGCGGGAAGGAATTTGATGACCCCGCCGCGCTCCTTGTCCCGGAAGTGCTTGATGCCGAGGAAGACAGTGGTCAGCGCGACGATCTGGGTCAGATAGCCCACGATCAGGCCGCTATCCATGCCCTCCTCGCCCGCCATCTGTTCCGGCGTCCAGCTCATCATGCCCCAGACCATGAGGCCGCCGACGACCAGCGCGCCGATGGCGCCGTAGATGAGAATGATGCGCGTCATGTGTGTCGCCTCCTCGACCTTTGCGCTCATACGAGGCGCGGTCGTGAGCAGTAAGCAATCGTCCGAAAGGGTGATTTTCGCGAAATCACCTCAAATACGGCGCGTTACACGCGATGTTACCTAGGGGAGCATGCCCAGTTCGCGGGCGCGAAGGATGGCTTCCGTCCGGCGCTTTACCTCGAGCTTGCCGTAGAGGTTGGCGACGTGGGTTTTCACCGTGTTTGGCGAGACGTTCAACCTGGCCGAGATCTCCTTGTTGGAGCGGCCAGCCGCCAGCAGCTCCAGCACTTCGAACTCCCGGTCGCTGATCCCGAGGCTGGCCATAGCCCTGGTGTTGGTCTCGAAGACCTGGTGCGCCGCCGGTTTTCGGAACAGTCGCGCGCCGATCCAGACGCCCAGCCCCATGAAAGCCATGGCGATAAGGCCAACATAGATTTCCACCGGATGGGTTCGGGCGAGTACGCCGAACTCCAGCCACTGCAGGACAAACGCCCCGACAGCGAGCACGGCGCCGTAAATGAGGATGGTGCGGACCATCCGCCTACTCCACCCGCCTCACACGCACCGCCGTCCGGTTGTCGAGCTTGAGCATGTAGCTGCCTATGGCCGCCTTGCGGATTTCCGCCTGCCACGGACCCTTGCCAATCGCCGGCAGCGTGATGCCGTCAGTCTGGCGCCACTCCTGGCCGTTCTCCATGACGAAGCGGTATCTGCCATCGGGGCCCTTGTTCACGGACTTCACCGGAAAGGTGACGCGTTCCAGCGACTTCGGTTTTTCGGCGGTCGGCGCGGCCGCCGTCGAGCGTGCGCTTTCAGCAAGCACGCTGAGGGAGGGGGTCGGGAGGCCGAAGGCTTCCTTCTCCGCTTTCTCGATCTGCTCGCGATTGACGACGGCCAGGCCGCCTGAACTCTCTGCCTGTTTCAATCCCGCAACCGCAGAATCATAGCAGGCCAGCCTCTGAGCGCTGTCGGTAACGCCCGAGCAGGCATAGACACTTTCGAGCGGCGCCTGCTGCGCAAATGCGGGCAGTGAAATGAGCGCCAGAGCAGCGATAGCTGGAACACGCATCATCGGCTCAATTCACTCTTTCCACGCGAACGGCTGGCTGCTTGTCTACCGTCAACAGATAGCTGCCAAGCGCCGCCTTGCGGACCTCCGCTGTCCACGGGCCGTTCCCGATATTGCGAAGCTTCACGGTGTCGAGCTGTTTCCAGACCTGCCCGTTCTCCATGGTGAAGCGGTATTTGCCGTCGCGGCCCGTGTCGATGGCCTTCACCGGCAGCCTTATCTCATCGATTTCCTTTTCCTTCTCGGCCTTCGCCGCCCTGGCCTCCGATGCCGACAGCACAGGCGCCGTCAGGGGCGACTGGGCAGGCCCCGCCTGGGCTGCCGCCGACGGCGCCTCGGCCCCCGACGTTCCGCCACCTGCCTTCTTCAGTTCTGGCACCAGCGCATCGAAACAAGCATGCCGCTGGGCGGCGTCTTCGACCTTGGCGCAGGCATAGACTTGCGTGGGCAAGCCTTGCTGGGCGAACGCCGGAGCTGAAAGCAGCATGAACGGGACAACACAGTACCAGCGCATGCCCAAAACTCTTTCGTGACGGAAGCTGCGGAGCCAAGCCCTTTTAATCCCGCGCACTCTGACGCTAGTTTCCTGCCAAGAAAAGGCCGCCTCCTGCAACGGAATGAGCGGCGCGGGAGTTTCAGAGGAGTGACTATGCGACTTAGGTCCCGGGTAATCATCGGCATTGCGGCAGCTGCGCTTGCGCTGTCGGCCTGCGGAGGACCCAGCTCTTCCTCCTCCTCGGCAGCTTCCGAAACCACATTCCGTCGCGGAGTCGGCGCCAACCCGGACTCCGTCGATCCACACAAGGCGCAGGGGACCTGGGAAAACGACGTCATCGGCGACATGTTCATCGGTCTCTTCACCGATGACGCAAAGGCCCGTCCCATCCCCGGCATCGCCGAAAGCTGGACCATTTCGGAGGATCAGCTCACCTGGACGTTCAAACTGCGCCAGACGAAATGGTCTGATGGCACGCCGCTCACGGCGAAGGATTTCGAATACTCGCTTCGCCGCCTCGAAGACCCGACCACGCTCGGCGCCGTATACGCGTCGGTGCAGTACCCGATCAAGAACGCGCAGGCGGTGAACGGCGGCTCGCTGCCGCTCGACCAGCTCGGCGTTAAGGCGATCGACGACTACACGCTTGAGGTGAAGCTCGAATACCCGGCGCCTTACCTGCCTGGGCTACTGAAACACTACACCGCCTTCCCCGTCCCGAAGCACCTGATCGACAAGGTCGGCGACCAGTGGACGCGGCCGGAGAACATCGTCGTCAACGGACCCTACAAACTCGCCGAATGGCGCTCGGGGGACTTCCTGCGGCTCGTCAAGAACGAGTCCTTCGATGACGCCGCCAACGTCTGCTTCAACGAGGTGATCTTCTATACGCAGTCGGATCACGACGCGATGGTGCGCCGCGCCGAGGCGCGTGAGATCGACATGAACAACTCCTTCCCGACCGGGCAGCTCGAACAGACCGAGAAGCGCCTGCCGGGCTGGCCGCGCGTCGCGCCGATGATGGCGACAACCTATATCAGCGCCAACCAGACGACGGCGCCATTCAACGACGCGCGAGTGCGGAAAGCTATCGCGCTGGCGATCGACCGCGAGCACATCACCAAGAACATCCTGAAGGGCGGCGAAATCCCCGCTTACAGCTTTGTGCCGGAAGGCATGAACGGGTATCCCAAACCCGCGGAATTCAGCTGGAAGAGCATGTCGCTGGACCAGCGCCGCGCCGAAGCCAAGGCGCTGCTCGAACAGGCTGGTTATGGTCCGAGCAAGCCGCTGGCGTTCGAGTACATCTATCGCGCCTCGGGCAATAATCCGCGCATCGCGCCGGTGCTGCAGGAGAACTGGAGCCGGATAGCCGAGTGGGTGAAGCCAGAGATCCGCCAGGTCGAAACGAAAGACCTCTACAAGCAGATGCAGTCGAAGGAC